>DATAAP010000042.1:0-1524 GCA_036260035.1 Alphaproteobacteria bacterium
CCCGCTTCGTGATGATGCACGGGCTGCTGGCCGCGCTCGTCATCGCGGCCCCGGCCGCGACGTCGACGCCGGCGACGCCGGCGGTGCCCGTCGCCTTCACCGTCACCGCGAGTCTCGCGCATTTCGCCCGAGTCCTCGGCATAAGCGGCCTCTGCGCCAACCGGCTCTGCGGGCATCTCCTCGGCGCCGGCCTCGGCTTCGAGCTCTGGCACCTCGGTCTCGAGGGGCGGCGGCGCTGCGACCGGCTGTGCTGGCAGCGGGTCGGACGGCGTGCGCGCACGCGTGCGGTCAAGGCGGTAGGCCGGCGGGATCAGCGTGTCGTCGCGGTTGAAGGCGACGCGCAGGCCATAGCGCGCCTCGATGTTCACCAGCGCCTCGCGCTTCTGGTTGAGGATGTAGAGTGCGACCGAGGTCGGAATGTGCACCGTCGCCTCGATCGTGCGCATCTTCATGCCTTCCTCCTCGATCGCGCGCAGCACGTGCAGCGCGGTCGATTCGGTCGAGCGGACATAGCCGGTGCCGGCGCAATGCGGGCAGCGCTCGGACGACACTTCCTGCAGGCTCGGCCGCAGCCGCTGTCGCGACAGCTCGAGCAGTCCAAACGGCGAGATGCGGCCGATCTGGATGCGCGCGCGGTCGCTCTTCATCGCTTCCTTGAGGCGACGCTCCACCGCGTGCTGGTTGCGGTTGTCCTCCATGTCGATGAAGTCGATGACGATCAGCCCGGCGAGATCGCGCAGGCGCAGTTGTCGTGCGATCTCGTCCGCCGCCTCGAGATTGGTCTTGTACGCCGTCTCCTCGATGTGCCGCTCGCGGGTAGCGCGGCCGGAGTTGACGTCAATCGAGACGAGCGCTTCGGTCGGATTGATGACGATGTAGCCGCCCGAGCGCAGGCGCACGGTGGGGCCGTGCATCTCATCGAGCTGGGACTCGACCTGGAAGCGCTGGAAGAGGGGCACGGTCGGGTCGTTGTAGAGCTGGATCCGCGCCGTGTGGCTCGGCATCAGCGTCTTCATAAAGTTCTTCGCGGTCCGATAGCCTTCCTCGCCCTCGACGAGGATCTCGTCGATGTCGCGCGAATAAAGATCGCGGATCGCGCGCTTGATGAGGTTGCCTTCCTCGTAGACGAGGCAGGGGGCGGTCGATTTCAGCGTCAGCTCGCGGATGTCGTCCCACTGCCGCTGCAGGTACTCGTAATCGCGCTTGATCTCGGGCTTGGAGCGCTCCATGCCGGCGGTGCGCAGGATCACTGCGGTGCCCTCGGGTAGGTCGAGCTCCTCCATGATGCTCTTCAGGCGCTTGCGGTCCTGAGCGCTGGTGATCCGGCGCGAGATGCCGCCGCCGCGCGCCGTGTTCGGCATCAGCACGCAGTAGCGGCCGGCCAGCGACAGATAGGTCGTGAGGGCGGCACCTTTGGTGCCGCGCTCTTCCTTGACCACCTGCACCAGCAGCATCTGGCGGCGCTTGATGACCTCTTGGATCTTGTAATGGCGCAGCGGGCGGTAGCGCCGGCGCGTCTCCACC
>DATAAP010000043.1:0-12203 GCA_036260035.1 Alphaproteobacteria bacterium
GCGGTAGGAATAGGGGATGATCGGCCAGACCATCCAGCCCTTTTCCCCGATCAGCTCCTGGACGAACGGGTCGCGGTATTCGGCCTCGGTCGCGAACTCGCCGCCGAAGGTGGTCTCGGGGTAGTTCTGGAAGATCGGGAAGTAGAACGCGCCGTCGTAATAGACGATGCCGGGCTTGTCGTTGGCGATGAACTCGGCGAACAGGCTGACCCCGAACAGCGCGAGGAAGATCCACAGCGACCAGAAGCCGCGCCGGTTGGCGCGGAAGTTGGTCAGCCGCCGCTGATTGAGCGGCGAAAGTCGCGGTTTCTTTGGGGCGACGCCGTGCACGCTCAGCCTCGCGCCGCGAAGTCGATGCGCGGATCGATCAGCGTGTAGGTGAAGTCGCTGATGATGCGCAGCACGAGGCCGATGAGCGTGAAGAAGTACAGCGCGCCGAAGATGACCGGATAGTCGCGGTTGATCGCCGCCTCGAAGCCGAGCAGGCCGAGCCCGTCGAGCGAGAAGATCACCTCGATGAGCAGCGCGCCCGTGAACAGCACGCCAACCAGCAGGCCCGGGAAGCCGGCGATGACGATCAGCATGGCGTTGCGGAAGACATGGCCGTAGAGCACGCGACCCTCGGTCAGGCCCTTGGCGCGCGCGGTGGTGACGTACTGCTTGTTGATCTCGTCGAGGAATGAGTTCTTGGTCAGCATGGTCAGGCTGGCGAAGCCGCCGATCGTCATGGCGAGCACCGGCAGAGCCATGTGCCAAGCATAGTCGACGACCTTCCCCCACAGCGAGAGTTCCTCAAAATTGTCGGAGACGAGGCCGCGCAGCGGGAAGATCTGCATGAAGCTGCCGCCCGCAAACAGCACGATCAGCAGCACGGCGAACAGGAAGCTGGGGATCGCGTAGCCAACGATGATCGCGGCCGACGTCGCGACATCGAAGCGGGAGCCGTCGCGCACGGCCTTGGCGATGCCGAGGGGTATGCCGATCAGATAAGTGATCAAGGTCGTCCACAGGCCGAGCGAGATCGAGACCGGCAGCTTCTCCAGGACGAGGTCGACAACGCGGCGGTCGCGGAAGAAGGATGTGCCGAAGTCGAAGGTCAGGTACCGGCCCATCATCAGCAAGAAGCGCTCGTGCATTGGCTTGTCGAAACCAAAGGTCTTTTCAAGTTCCTTGATCAGGGCGGGGTCGATGCCTTGCGCGCCGCGATACTTGGCGGCCTCGCCAGTCGCGCGCTGCTGCCCGCCGGCCTGCGCCTGCTCGCCCTGGCCAGCAGTGAAGCGCTGCGTCGGGTCGACCGCGGTGCCCTTGATCTGCGCGATGATGACGTCGATCGGGCCGCCGGGGGCGACCTGCACGATCACGAAGTTGATGACCATGATCCCGAGCAGGGTCGGGATGACCAGCAGCAGGCGCCGGATCAGATAAGCGAGCATCGGCTCTTTCTAGCCTCGGACGTGCGCCGCGGGAAGCGGAACCGCGTGGCCCGACATTGGCCCTCGCGCATGGTCTACCGTGACGCTTGGCGCGTCGAGGACCGCTGCTGGGCCCACCAGAAGGTGAGGTCGACCCCGGCGCGCGGGCTGGAAGCGGGACGGCCGAAACGGTCCCACCAAGCGATGCGGTCGACTTTGGAATAGCCGAGCGGCACCACGTAGTGGCCCCATTGCAGCACCCGATCGAGCGCGCGCGTGCGCGCCGCCAGGCTCGCGGCGTCGGGCGCTGCGATCACCAGCTCGACCAGCGCATCGACGGCGGCGTCGCGGATGCCGGCGATGTTGAGGCTGCCGGGCAGCGCCGCCTCGGCCGACGTCCAGTAGCCGCGCTGCTCGCTGCCCGGCGCCTCCGACTGGCCGAACGTCGCGACCGTCATATCGAAGTCGAAGCGGTCGAGGCGGTGGCGGTACTGCGCGGAGTCGACGGTCCGGATCTCGGCGGCGATGCCGAGCCGGCGCAGATTGGCCGCATAGGCGAGCGCCACGCGCTCCAGCTGCGGGTCGTCGAGCAGGATTTCGAAGGCCACGGGGGTGCCGGCGCGGTCGACGAGCTGGCCGTCGCGGACGCGATAGCCGGCCTCGCGCAGCAACCGCGTCGCGGCGCGGCGCTGCTCGCGCCAGGAGCCTGTGCCGGCCGTGCGCGGGGGCTCGTAAGGACGCGCGAACACCTCGTCGGGCACGCGGCCGCGCAGCGGCGCGAGCGCCTCGAGCTCGGCCTCCCCTGGCACGCCGCGCGCCGCGAGATCGGCGTTGTTGAAATAGCTGCGCAAGCGCTGCTGGCTCCCATGGAACAGCACGCGGTTGGTCCACTCGAAGTCGAAGGCGTATGCGAGTGCCGCGCGCACGCGGCGGTCGCCGAAGAATGGCCGCCGCGTATTCATGGCGAAGCCGTGCATGCCGGAGACGCGGTCCTCCGGCACCTCGGCGCGGCGCACGGGTGCGTCGTAGCCGGCGGCCCAGATTGCGGCGTTGCGCTCAAAGCGGATGTCGGCAGCGCCGGCCTTGAACGCCTCCAGCGCCGCCGTATCGTCGCGATAATAATCAATGCGGATCGTATCGAAATTGTGGCGGCCGCGGTTGACCGGCAGGTCGCGCCCCCAGTAATGGGGATCACGCCGGTAGGTGACGCTGCGCCCGTGCTCGACCTCGTCCACGTGGTAGGGGCCGGAGCCGAGCACCGGCGACGCGGGCGCGCGCGCGAAGTCGCGACCTTCCCACCATGCGCGCGGCAACACCGGCAGCTCGCCCAGCAGCAGCGGCAGGTCGCGCTCGGGGCCGCCGAACACAAAGCGGACGCTGCGTTCGTCGATTTCCTCGACGGCGGCGACGCCGCGATAGTGCACGCGGAAAGCGGGATGGCCCGCGCTGATCAGCGTGCGGAAGGTCCAGGCGAGATCGGATGCGCGCACGGGTGTGCCGTCGCGGAAGCGCGCCTGCTGGTGCAGTACGAACTCCACGCTGCTGCGGTCGGCCGCCACACGCACGCTTTCGCATAGCAGGCAGCGGCGCAGATGCGGGTCGTCGTCGCCGGCCATCAGCGTGTCGAAAGTGAGGTCGAGGCCGGCGGCGGGCACGCCGCGCAGGATGAACGGGTGGAGGCTGTCGAACGCGCCGGTGCGCGCCAGCCGCACGGCGCCGCCCTTGGGAGCGTGCGGCTCGGCATGGCTGAACTGGGTGAAGCCCTCGTCGGCGAATTCGCCGTCGAAGCGGTGGAGGGCGGTCTGCGCCCACGCCGGTTGCGCGGCCGCCACGGCCGCGGCCAGGACCAGCATGAGGCGTCCGCGCATCACATATCAATAGTGCGGAGCGGCGGCACTCCGGGCAAGGCAAAGCTGTGCTGCAGTGCAGCGCTAGCGCTGCGCCCAGCTCACATTGCCGCCGACGACGATCTCCAGGCGCTTAGGGAACAGCCTTGCGGCGCTCTTGCGGTGGGAGACGGCGATCACCGTCTTGTCCGGGAGCTCCGCGATTACCTTCCTGGTGATCCACAGCTCCGATTCCTCGTCGAGGGAGTTGAGCGCTTCGTCGAAGATCAGGCAGGGCGGGTCCGACAGCATGACGCGCGCGAAGGCAATACGCTGCTGCTCGCCAGCGGAGAAGGGCTCGCCCTTGTCGCCGACATGGGCGTGCAGCCCAGCCGGGTCGACGGCGACACGCGCGGCGAGCCGCGCGCGCGTCAAGGTGTCGGCGACGCGCTCCTTGTCCGGGTTCTTATGTAGCGCGATGTTCTCCTGCAACGTGCCGGGCAGGAAGGCCGGCTGCGCGCGCGCGAACACGAAGAAGCGCTTGAGGTCGGCGAGCGACAGCTCGGTCACGTCGCGGCCGTTAATGGTCACGCGCCCCTCGCTCGGCCGCTGCAGCCCGATCAGCAGCGTCAGTAGCGAGGTCTTGCCGGTGCCGCTCTCGCCCGCCAGCGCCACCTTCTCGCCCGGTTCGATGCGGAACGAAACGTTGTCCAGGATCGTCTCGCCGCGGTCGTTGCGAAGGGTGACGTGGTCGAACACGATCGGGCCGAACTGCGGACGCGCCTCCTCGGGCGGCGGCAGGGCGGGCTGCTCCTCCGCCGGGCTCGGCTCCGGCAGGTGCCCGGCGCCGGTGTTGGCACGGATGCGCGCAAGTGCTGCGCGCGCATCGTTGATCATCGGCCACGCCTCGCCGATCTGGGACAGGTTGGGGAAGATCAGCACGGTGTAGTAGGCGAAGACGAGGAACTTGCCGATCGGCGCAGCGCCCGGCTCCGCCGTCGCGAAAAGCAGCACGAGGCACAGCGCCGCCGAGCTGCCGATCACGAAATCGACGATGAAGTGGTAGGCGCCATGGCGACGCCACAGGGTGAGCTGCACGCCGTAGAGGTTGCGCGTGAGCGTCGCGAGCCGCGTGAAGAACGGCGCGCCGAGGCCGGTGAAGCGGATATCGAGGTTCTTCTGGTAGAGCGCCGAGAGGGTGCCAAGCATGCGGCCCTCAATGTCCATTTTGCGCAGATAGATCTTCTTGCGCCAGTTGGCGTAGTAGGCGATTGCGCAGGCCAGCAGGGCGATCTCGGCGATTAGGATCCAGAACAGCCAGCTCTCGATGAAGAAGATCACGCACAGCATCAGCACGAGCTGCAGCGCCGCAACCCCGGTCGCCACCAGCGCCTCGCGCAGCAGCCGCTGCACGGCGTCGACGTCGCCCGAGGCGGCGGCGAGCACAGTGCCGGCGCCGCCAGCGGCAAGGCGGCGATAAGGCCCGCGCAGCAGGGTCATCGAGATGTCGCCGCGGATGGAGCGGATGATGCGCTCGGTCACGTAGGAGGTGCGCACCTCGGCGGCATAGCGGAAGCCGAGGATCACCACCTCGATGAGAATGATCAGCGCGACGTAGAGCCAGATGCGGTTCACGTCTGCGGTCAGCGTCCGCTCGACCTCGCCCCACCACGTGTCAGGCGGCGGCGGCTCGACCAATGCCTTGATCGGCAGCGGGCGCAGGACCGAGGCGGCCGAGTGCGTCGCTGAAAGCACGAAGACGAAGAAGATGGCGCGCCGCCAATGCGGGTCGTGAGCCTTCAGCAGCCGGTCGATTTCGGCGAGGAACATGCGGGGGGCGAATCCGTGAGGCGGTAAATCGGTCCGTCTTTTAACACGGCTACGCGCCGCGTCAGTTCCAAACCTCGGCGGCGGCTTGCCGGCCGCGGCCGCGGCGGATACGCTTGGCTTTCAAGGACCAAGTGGGGGAGCATGGACGCCAAGACGGCACCGCCGCGCCTCAACATCGCCGACGATGCGTGGCCGCTGCGCGTTGACCTGTGCCCCTGCGACACCGATTTCGTCGCCTGGCTCAAGGCGCGGAAGATCAGCGGTAAGGCCATCTTCCATTTCGGCACCGGCGCCCATCACATCGTCGGCGTCGAGAATGCGAAGCTGAAGCGGCCGAACGGTGTCCTCGGCGTCACCGCCTCGCCCGGCGAATACGAGCGCTACGTCGACCTGGTGACCCGCGATCCGGCACTGGCGATCAGCTACAAGGCCCTGTTCGCCGACATCTACACGCTCGATGCGGGGCTGCTGCCGGCCTTCGACCTGGTCACGCTGTTCCATCTCTGCGAGTTTTACGACCCAGTGCGCTCGGCCTATGCGCCGCTCGACGACCGCAAGCTGCTGGCGCTGTTCCTCGACCGCTTGAAGCCACAAGGGCGGATCGTCTTCTATCTCGGCTCCAACGGCCGCGACGCGATGCTGCGGCTGGTCGACAAGTTCATCGCCGCCGGAAGGCTTGCGGTCTCGGAGCGAGTTGGCGCCTTGCTGGTCTGCGCGAGGCCGAGGTCCGGCCGCGCCGCGAGGGCGCGCGCGAAGGATCGCGCGCTGATCAAGGCGCTACTCGAAGCGTAGAATACGAGCTCTGACGCCGAGCTGCTCACGTTGGGCTATCTGTCGGAAATCCTTACGAACAGGATGTAGTGATCGGGCGAGCCGCCTGCAGCGATCAAGTTCGACGTCTTGCCGACCGGCAAGCTCCGGCTCGGCCGGCCGCAGGCGCGGAGCGGCGTCCATTTCAATCTTTCGTACGCGGGCGACCATGTTCTGCTCGGTGTGGCGCCGTTCGAGATCGGCTTGGACGTGGAAGAGGTGAGGGATGGTTGGTTCAGCGAGAGCCTGATCAGTCGGGTATTCAACGCCAATGAGCGAGCATTGATCAGATCCAGCCGGGATCCGGCGCAGACATGCTTCCAGCTTTGGGTCCGAAAAGAGTCTTGCATCAAAGCTACGGGCGTCGGACTCGCCGTGGATCCGCTCTCTATCGACGTGAGCGCTGGTAACTGTTCGGTGCCGAGCGCAGGTGACGGCCGTTTGGTCGCCCTTAGGTGCTTCGATCTCTCGCTTGGGCGTGGGTATGCCGCTGCGATCGCCGCTCCCGCTGATGTCAACCTCAAGCCGGTAATGCGGAGGTGGGGCGCACGCCAAAGGCGCGTGTCTGCATAGCGGCCGCAGCATTGGCGCGTCGGCGCGGAACACCTACGGCCGGTGTCCGAGATTGGCCGAGATCGCCCGCGTCACGTCTGCGGCAACGCTGCGGGTCTCCACCAGCGTCGTCGGGTTGTCGCGCATGCGCACATAGGGGACGGTCATGGCCGCGACCGCGATGCCTGAGGCATCGAAGATCGGATAGCAGATGTCCATGACGCCGGTCACCGTGTCGCTCGGCGCGCTGACATAACCGTCCTGGGCGATTTTCGCGATCGTCCGCTCGAGTGCGCGGCGCTCCCGCTCGTTTAAGCCCTCCGACAGCTCGCGCATGAAGCGCTGGCGCCTGTCCACGTCCTGGAAAGCGGTGATCACCCGCGCGGAGACCCGGTCGGGCCGGAACGGAAAGTGCGAGCCAAGCCGCACCGAAAATCCCATCGAGCGGAACCCATCGATCTGCGCCACGACCAACAAGCGGCGGTCGTGGTGCACGCTGAGATGGACCGACTGCGCGGTCAGGTCGGTTAGCCGGCGCATCTCCGGCAGTGCGACGTTCAACAGGCGGCGTACCGGCGGGTGCCTGTGGCCGAGTTCGAACAGCTTCAGCGTGAGTCGGTAACGTCCGTCGCGGCCAGGGCGGCTGATATAGCCGCGTCGCTCCAGCACCTCCAGCATGCGGAAGATCTGGCCCACGCTGCGCTCGAGCCGCAACGCGATCTCGCTCTGCGAGAGGCCCTCTTCCTCCGTCGAGAGCAGCTCGACGATGTCGAGCCCCTTCTCGAGCGCCGGTGCGGCGTAATTGTTCGCCTTTCCCACCGCCTATTGACTCCCCCGCCTCGCCCTGTTTCAAATATGAAAGCAACTTTCATATAAGTACAAGGGAGAACGCGTTGGCCCGGTCCCTGAGCGCCGCCGAAACAACAGCTTACCGCGAGCGCGGCTATCACTTCCCCGTCCACGTCTTTTCGCCAGAAGAGATGTCGGTCCTGTTTGACAAGCTGCGCGCTACCGAGGCGAAGGTCGGCGGCCGCCTTGAAGGGCGCATGAACCAGAAGCCACACCTGCTCTTCCCGTGGCTCAACGAACTGATTCGGCATCCGCGGATTTTGGACGCGGTCGAGAGCGTGGTCGGGCCGAACATCCTGTGCTGGAGCGCACAATTCTTCATGAAGCATCCGGGCGACCGCACATTCGTGTCCTGGCATCAGGACGCGACATACTGGGGCCTGTCGCGGCCCGATGTCGTGACGGCGTGGGTCGCCTTCACGCCGAGTGTGCCGCTGTCGGGCTGCATGCGCGTGATCCCCGGCACGCACCGCGAGCAGCTCCAGCACACCGACACGTTCCAGGACAACAATCTGCTCTCGCGCGGTCAGGAGATCGCAGTCGACGTCGACGAGAAGCAGGCGGTCGACATCATTCTGCAGCCGGGCGAAATGTCGCTGCACCACGTGCTGATCGCGCACGGCTCCGAGCCCAACAACGCGCCGCACCCGCGCATCGGCTTCGCAATCCGCTATCTGCCCACCGATGTGCGCCAGGTTGCCGGCGAGGCCGACAGCGCGACACTCGTCCGCGGTGTGGATACGTATAACTACTTCGAGCCCGAGCTGCCGCCGGAAGACGATCTGCATCCCGCAGCGCTGGAGCGGCACAAGCGCATCATGGATCGTCAGCTCCGGATTCTCTACGCTGGCGCTGCGCAGCCTGGGAAGCTCAGCGTGACCTCATAAGCCAGACAAGACTCACCCCTAGGGAGGACATCGTGATCAGAGCATTCAGCCTCGTTGCCGCAATGGCCATGCTGGCATCCGGCAACGCGGCCGCGCAAGACATCAAGATCCGCTTCGCGCACTCGCTGTCGACCACGGAGCCGGCACATCTCGCGGCGGAGTACTTCGCCAGGAATGTCGCGCAACGCACCAACAATAAGGTGCAGATCCAGGTCTTCCCAGGCGAGCAGCTTGGCTCCGGCAAGGAAGTCAACGAGATGATCCGCCAGGGCGCCAACGTGATGAACATCACGGACCCGGGCTATCTGCAAGATTTCGTGCCCGATGTCGGCGTCCTCAACGGGCCGTACATCGTCAAGGATCCCAAGGAGTTCGACAAGCTGCTCGCTTCGGACTGGTACAAGAGCATCGATCAGAAGCTGCAGCAGGCCGGCTTCCGCCTGATCATGGCCGGCGGTTTCTTCGGCCGCCGACATGTCATCGCCGACAAGCCGATTCGCAAGCCTGAGGACATCCAGGGCCTGACCGTGCGCGTCCCGCCCAACACGATGTGGATTGAGACGTTCAAGGCAATGGGCGCGCGCCCGACGACCGTACAGTGGTCAGAGGTCTATAACGCGCTGCAGCAGAACGTGGTCGCAGCCGCCGAGGCGCCGCTGGGTTCGCTGTGGGGCTCCAAGCTGCAGGAGACGCGCAAGGTCATCTCGATGACCGGCCACTTCACCGCGATCGTGACCTGGCCGATGAACAACAACTACTTCAACCGCCTGCCCAAGGACGTGCAGACGATCCTGCTCGAGGAAGGCGCCAAGGCGAAGGAGGAGATGACGCGCCTGACGCTCGAACTCGATAAGGATTACATGGCGAAGTTCAAGCAGGCTGGAGTCACGTTCGTCGAGGATGTCGATCTTGCCGCGTTCCAAAAGGCGACCGCTCCGGTCTACAACGCCTTCCCGAAATGGACGCCCGGTCTGCATCAGACTGTGACCAAGATCCTCGCCCAGTAGGGCATGCCGCCCGGGGCCAGGCAGCAGCCTGGCCCCGTCTGATTCCGAACCATGCCATCCCTCCGCTTCATCGTCCGCTATTTCGAGGAGCTCGTCGCCTCGGCGGCGCTGATCGTCGTCATCCTGTCCGTCTGCTGGGGTGTGCTGACGCGTTATGTTACCGCGCAGCCGGCGCCGTGGGCGGGCGAGCTGGCCGTTCTCGGTTTCGCCTGGGTGGTGTTCTTCGGCGCAAGCGCCTGCTTCAAGTACAAGCTGCACCCCAGCATCGACATGCTAACATCGAGCCTGCCGTCTTCCGCCGCGCGCGCGGTGCGCCTGCTCGTCCACGCGCTCGTGCTTGGCTTCTGCGCCTACATGGTCTGGTTTGGCGTGCGCTTCTCGATCGACGCCTGGGACAACCCGACCTCCGTGCTGCGCTGGCCGCTCACCGTGCTCTACGGCCCAGTGACGTTCGGCTTCGCGCTGATGATCGTACGTTATGTGGAGCGGCTGGTCGCCGACTCCCGCCAAGCGGGCGCCTGAGATGCTTGACTACGTGCCCGCCATCCTGATGTTCGTGCTGTTCGCGCTCGACGTGCCGATCGCCTTCGCGATCGCCATCAGCGCCCTGTCCTTCTTCTTCATTGACGGCGAGATCCCGCTCAACATCTTCGTCCAGAAGATGGTCAGCGCGACTGAGTCCTATCCGCTACTGGCCGTGCCGTTCTTTGTCATGATCGGCGCTATCATGAACGCGGCCGGGATCACGCGCCGCCTGCTGGCGCTTGCGGATGCGCTGGTCGGGCACCTGACCGGCGCGCTCGCCCAGATGTGCACGGTGCTCGCAACGCTGCTTGGCGGGCTGACGGCGTCATCCAGCGCCGACGCTGCCATGCTGGCGAAGACGCTAGGCGTCGAGATGACTAACCGCGGCTACAGCGCTGCCTTCGCCGCGGCGATCACGTCGAGCGCCGCGATCATCACGGCACTGATCCCACCCGGCATTGGCCTCATCATCTACGGGTACCTGGCTGACGTGTCGGTGGGCCGGCTATTCCTCGGCGGTGTCGTCCCGGGCCTGCTCATCTCGGCGGCGCTGATGACCGTGACCCACGTCTTTTCCCGCAAGCGCGGCTACAAGCCGCTGCGCGCCTCTTTCGCCGGCTGGCCCGAGGTCACCCGGACCTTCCGCGACGCGATCTGGGCGATCTCGATTCCGGTCTTCATCATCCTCGGTCTGCGCTACGGCATCTTCACGCCGACCGAAGCCGGAGCGATCACCGTCATCTACACGATCCTCGTCGGCTTTTTCGCGTATCGCGAGTTGAAGTTGGCGCACTTCCCAAAGATCCTGCAGGAGACGGTGCTGGACACGAGCGCGATCATGTTGTTGATCTGCGCCGCCTCGGCGTTCGGCTTTTATCTCGCCTGGGAGCGGCTGCCGCCGCAGATGGCCGCCTGGCTGGTCACAGTCACCGATAATCCGTGGCTCCTACTGCTTCTCATCAACGTCCTGCTCGTCGTGCTCGGCACCGCGGTGGAAGGAACGGCGGCCCTGATCATCCTCACGCCCATCTTCGTGCCGGTCGTCACCAAATTCGGCATCGATCCGGTGCACTTCGGCATCGTCCTGGTCACCAACCTGACCATCGCCGGCGTGACGCCGCCGGTCGGGCAGATGATGTTCATCTCCTGCTCAGTCCTGCGCGTGCGCATGGAGACGTTCTCCGTGGAGGTAATGCCGTTCCTGCTGGCAATGTTCGGAGTGCTGGGGCTGATCACGTTCGTGCCATGGCTATCCCTGGCGCTGCCAAACTGGGCGTTCGGTCCGTAAAGGGGGAGGGTCATGCGGTTCAAAGCAGCGGTGCTGCACAAGGTCGGCGGCCCGCTGACAATCGAAGAGATCGAGGCAGCTCCGCTCAAGCGCGATGACGTCCTCGTCCGTATCCACGCCAGCGGGCTGTGCCATACCGATCTCGAGGTGATCCAGGGTTCGCTTGGCTACCCGCTGCCGATCATCCTCGGCCATGAGGGCGCAGGCGTCGTCGAGGCAGTCGGACGCGACGTGACCGGCGTCAGGCCGGGCGACCACGTCGTCTGCTCCTGGAACCCGCATTGCGGCCACTGCTTCTATTGCGAGCGCGACCAGCCGATCCTCTGCGAGGTGTTCACCGCGACGCAGCCCAAGGGGCAGCTCATGGACGGCTCGACGCGCTACAAGGGCAAAGGCGGCACCGTCCATCATTTCTCAGTCGTCTCATCGCACGCGCAGTATTGCGTGGTGCCAGAATCAGGCGCGATCGCCGTACCCAAGGCGATCCCATTCGACCGCGCCTGCCTGATCGGCTGCGGCGTGATGACCGGCGTCGGCGCGGCAACCCGCATGGCGCCGGTTGCCTATGGCGCCACCGCCGTCGTGCTCGGCTGCGGCGCCGTCGGCCTCAATGCGATCCAGGGCGCGCGGATGATCGGCGCCGGGCGCGTGGTCGCCGTCGACGTCAATGCGGCGAAGCTGGAGACGGCTCGCGTGTTCGGCGCAACCGATGTGGTCGACCTGACCAAGGACGACCCGCTCGCCGCGATCAAGGGCATGACGGCCGGCCGCGGCGCCGATTACGTCTTCGAGGCCGCAGGGCACGAGAAGGCATTCGCGCTGAGCGCCGAGATCACCCGCCCGGGCGGCCAGCTCGTGTTCCTTGGCAAGGTCAATGTCGACAAGCAGGTCGCCTTCCGCTGGGGCGCGCTGATGGGCGAGAAGCGCATCGTGCGCTCGTCCTATGGCGGCGCGCGGCCGCAGCGCGACTTCCCGCTGCTCGCGCAAAGCTATATCGACGGCAAGCTGAAGCTCGATGAACTGATCACGGCGCGCCTGCCGCTGGAGAGGATCAACGAGGGCTTCGCCGCGATGGCGCGCGGCGAAGGCATCCGCACGGTCCTGATGCTCGGATGAGCCCGCCGATCCGGCACGCGCCGCTGCAGCGTTGGCAGATCGATGCACCTCATCGCTTCGCGGCGCTGGGCGATTTTCCGCTCGAAAGCGGCGCTACGATC
>DATAAP010000044.1:0-7758 GCA_036260035.1 Alphaproteobacteria bacterium
GCCCGCGCACCAGCGTCGGGTCCACCTCGTACTCGAGGCCGGCCTCGTCGAGGAAGCCGCGCACCTCGTCGAAGTGGGCGAGGTCCTCGTCGTCCAGCCGGTCGAGCAGCCGGGGCGCGCCCTGCAGCGCCTCGCGGGTGCCGGGGTGGTCGGAGTCGCCCAAAGTCGCGCTGGTGGCGCTCATGCTGGCGCTCGCCGTCGCCAATCGCCGGCTTACCGCACGCCTTCCGGCTGCGGGCAGCCGAGCGGCCGTTCGGCTCAGGCGCAACGTGTGGCTGGAGATCGGTTGCGCCACGGCGATCGTTGCGGTGACGGCGTGGCTCGGCCACACGCGGCCGCCGTCCGACACGCCAGAGGTCCACACGCATGCAGCCGGCCGGGCATTTGTCGCCGTCGACTCCGACGGCGCCTCGGTGCTGGTCGAGGTTCTTCCAGGAAAGCCGGGCCCGAATCGACTCGTGGGCCGGCTAATCGCCGAGGATGGGCGTCCGCTGGCCGCTCAGGAGTTCGCGATCGAGCTTTCCCTCACCGAAGCCGGGATCGAGGCACTGAGCGCGGTTGGCGTGCGCGAGGCGGAGGGGACTTTCACAGTATCCGAAATCGTCCTACCGCTCGCGGGGCGGTGGCGGATGCGGATCGACGCGCTGGTCAGCGATTTCGAGAAGCGCGTATTCACGCTGCAGCTCGACATCGAGTGAAGCGTCACACCGCCTGCGAGCGGCGCGAGCCCGACGACAGCACGACGAAAGCGCCGGCCATGAGTGCCAACGCCTCGGGCAGATCGAAGGCGGCGAAGGCCGGGTGGCCAGCGACGGCGGCGACGAACGGCGCGCCGATGGCGCCCTGATGGTCCGCCAACGCCGGACCTGCGCCGCAGACGATGAAGGCAAGGACAGACGCAGCTCTGAGCATCGAGATCCTCCCTGGTGACGACTGGCCGGCGGTGGACCCGGCCGTGTGTCGCGGATCATGGGGCAGGGAGGTGTCGCTGCTGCGTCGCGGGGCCAGGCTTTCGGTTTCAGCTGTTGCAGCGACGGCGTCGCGCCAAGCGATCTCATTGCGTCGTGATTGCGTAGAGCAATGACAAATCCCCAGCCGCCCAGACCTCCCAGCCAAGGCAGCCGGTTGCCAGCAGCAGCGCGACTGCCGTCGAGACGAGGAGGCGCGCAAGCCCGGTCTCCGTCGCCGGAGACTCGGTGCGCCGGATCGCGGGAAAATCCTCTTGCGTGGGCCGCCGAACCCGGTCGATTGCGCGCTGTGCCGACATTGGATCACCCCGCCTGCGGACTGCCGCGTAATCGCGGCGAGAGGCAAGCTAGGCCGTTCCGGTGTCGGTCATGTCTCGCGGGCGCGGGGGCCGTGTTTCAATCATTACGGCCTATCTATGCGCTGCGAGGATCATGTCGCTTGCCTTTTCGGCGATCATGATCACCGCGGCGTTGGTATTGCCGGAGACCACCGCGGGCATCACCGAAGCATCGACAACCCGGATCGCCTCGAGGCCGCGGATCTTCAGCTTACCATCGACGACCGCGAGCGGATCGGTCCCCATGCGGGCGCTGCAGCTCGGGTGGTAGATGGTCGAGCCGGTCTCCCGGCAATAGGCGAGCAGTTCTTCGTCGGATTGGATTTTCGCACCGGGCGCGTGTTCCGACGCAATGAAGGGCTGGATGGCCGGCTGCGCCAGGATGCGCCGCAGCACGCGCAGACCGCCGACATTGACGGCGCGGTCCTTCTCCGTGCCGAGGAAGTTGGCGCGGATCGCCGGCGGCCAGGTCGGGTCGGGCGAGGCAGCCATCACCTCGCCGCGCGATTCGGGGCGGAGCTGGCAGCTCGACGCGGTGAAGCCGGAGAAGGGATGCAGCGCCTCGCCCATGCGGTCGACGCTGAAGTTGACGAAGTGGCACTCCATGTCCGGCCGCGCGTCGGTCGCGAGCGGCGTACGGAAGAAGCCGCCGGCATAGCCGGCGCTGACCGTCAGCGGGCCCTTGCGTCGCAGCGCATAGCGCAGGCCTATGCCCAGCTTGCGCCACAGCACGCGCACATCGTCGTTGACGGTGATCGGTCGCGTGCACTTGAGCACGATGCGCACCTGCAGGTGGTCCTGATAGGCGCGGCCCACACCTTCATGCGCGAGCACGGCCGGCACCTCCAGGCGCTGCAGCAGGTCGGCGGGACCGACGCCGGAGAGCTGCAGCAGAGGTGGTGTCGCGATCGCGCCGGCCGCAACGATCACCTCGCCGCGGGCGCGGACCTCGCGCACCGCACCGCCCAGCGCGAGCTTGACGCCCACCGCGCGCCGTCCTTCGAACAGCACGCGGTGCACCAGGGTCTCGGTCATCACCCGCAGATTGGCGCGCTTCAGTGCCGGACGCAGATAACCGACCGCCGCACTGCAGCGCCTTCCGCGCCGTGCCGTCACGTGGAAGTAGCCGGCACCTTCTTGGCGCACGCCGTTGAAATCGTCGTTGCGGTGATGCCCGGCCTGCTGGCTCGCGGCGATGAAAGCGTCGCACAGCGGATGCGGCTCTGCCGGGCCGCACACGGCGAGCGGCCCGCCGCTGCCGTGCCATTCGTTGGCGCCCGGCGCAAAATCCTCGGCGCGCTTGAAATAGGGCAGCACGTCGTCGAAACCCCAGCCGGTAAGCCCCGCGTCGCGCCAAGAATCGAAATCCTCGCGCTGGCCGCGCACATAGACGAGCCCATTGATCGAGCTCGACCCGCCCAGCACCCTGCCGCGCGGATTGTAGATGCGGCGGTTGTTCAGATGCGGCTCTGGCTCCGACCAGTACGCCCAGTTGGTGCGTAGGTCCTTGAACAGGCGCCCGTAGCCGAGCGGCACGTGGATCCACGGATTGGTGTCGCGCGGGCCCGCCTCGACCAGCAGGACCGAGTGCCGCCCGCTCTCGGTCAGCCGGTTCGCAAGCACGCAGCCGGCGGAGCCGGCGCCGATAATGATGAAGTCGTAGATATCCGCTGCACTCATGAACTCGCCGAGCAAAAATGCCCAATGAGTTTAGCGGTTGCGGATTAGTGCACAAGTCGCCGGCTGGCGCGGCTGCGTATTATTGCGTCCGGCGCCGCAGGCTCCAGCGCGAGATCTCGTCGCCGAACTTATCGTGCGCGATGCCGTGGAAGTCGAAGCCAAGCCGCTTGACCAAGCGTGTCGCGGCATTGTCCTCGGGCTGAGTGTGCGCCATGACCTCGCGCACCGAGTCGTGTGCGAAGGCGATCTCGATCAGCTGGCCGCCCATCGCAGCGCCGTAGCCGCGCTGTTCGAAGCCGGGAAAAGTGTAGCAGACGATCTCCACGGCGTTGGCGATCGGCGGCCCTTTGAACGCGCAAGCGCCGACCACGGCATGGTCGCCGTCGCGCAAGCCCAGATAGGCAAGCCAGGGCGGCGTCGCCCCGGTCGTCGCGTGCAGGTTCATCGTCGCCTTGGCGACCTTATGCGCGACCGGCGCCACGGCGATGCCGTTGGAGCTGAAGCGCGCGAGTGTTGCGGCCGGATCGCGGGCGAGCCCGTCCAGCAGCTCGTCCCCGAGCAGGATGAGCTTGACCATCTCTATCTGCTGCAAACCTTTCTGCGCACGGATGCGCAACACCACCGGCGGGCCCGGCCCAGTCGCTGCGACCGGCCTGCCCGCACGGCGGCGTTTCCTTGGCTTCAGAGAATGTGCACGCTCCGTATCGGGCGTGCTTCAGCAGAGCTGTGATTCGGTTTCGGATGCTTCAAATGGAAATGGAATGGTTCAAGAAGGCGCGTCAGAACGCCGCCACCGCGCCGTCGCCGCGCGGATCGGTCGCGCCTTCGATGAGTCCAGATCTGTGATGCGCGATCAGCCCGGCATGGCCCATCAGATCGGTGAATGGCGCGAGCACCTCGAGCTCATGACCCGCCGCCTCGAGGCGGCTGACGAGTTCGGACGGATGGCGGCTCTCGAGGCGCAGCTTGGTGACGGTAGTGCCCCAGGTGCGCCCGAGCAGCCAGCGCGGCGCCGTGACCGCTTGCTGCGGCGACTGTCCGAACAGGGCATAGCGCGTGAAGATCGCGGCCTGGGTCTGCGGCTGGCCGTCGCCGCCCATAGTGCCGTAGACCACGTTGCGGCCATCGTTGAGCCGCGCCAAGGCAGGGTTGAGGGTGTGGAACGGCTTGCGCCCGGGTTTCAGCGCCTGCGGCGCCGCCGGATCGAGGCTGAAGCTGGTGCCGCGGTTCTGCCAGAGGATGCCGGTGTCGCGCAGCACGACCGCGGAGCCGAACTCCCAGTAGATGCTCTGGATGAAGCTCGCGGAGCGGCCTTGCTCATCGATCGCGCCCATCCAGATCGTGTCGCCCTTCTGCGGCGGTGCGGGCCACGGCGCGGCGCGCTTGCGATCGAAGTCGCGCCAGAGCTTGTCGATCGCCGCCGCTTCGAGCAGCGCTTGCGGCGTCACTGTCATGTAGGCGGGATCGGTGACGTGGCGATCGCGCATGCGGAACGCGAGCTTGGTCGACTCGACGAGGGCGTGAACGTAGTCGAATCCATCCGCCTCGGTGACGCCGCAGCGCTCGAACAGGCCGAGGATCAGTAGCGAGGCGAGGCCTTGCGTTGGCGGCGTCATGTTGTAGGCGGTGCCACAGCGGAGCCGCAGCGACAGCGGCACAACTTCTTTCGCCTGATGGCGTGCGAGGTCGTCGGCCGTGATGGGCGAGCCCGCGCGCGCGAGGTCCGCGCCGATCTTGCGCGCGAGTTCGCCGCGATAGAAATCCTCGGGGCCGGCTTTGGCGATCCTTGTGAGCGTTTCGCCCAGCGCCGGCTGCTTGAAGCGCGTGCCAGGAGCGGGCGCCTTGCCGTCGATGAGGAACGTCTCGGCGAAGCCGGGGGCCTCCAGGCACTCCGACATCTTCTCGTCGGTGAAGCGCGCCTGGCTAACAGTGACAGGCGCGCCGCTCTTCGCGTACTCGATCGCATCCTCGAGTAGGCGCGCAAGCGGCATCGTGCCGCTCCAGCGCTGCGCGATCTTGTACGCAAGACCCCAGCCGGCGACCGTGCCGGCGACAGTATTCGCGGCAAGCGGCCCGCGCGACGGGATCTGCGCATGACCCTTGCTGCGGTAGAACTCCGGCGTCACTGCCGCACCCGCGGCACCGCAGGCATCGATGCCGATCGGCTCCTTGCCAGGCTCGGCGACGATCCAGAAGCCGTCGCCGCCGATCGCGTTCATGTGCGGATAGACCACCGGAATGGTCGCCGCGGCGGCGATCATCGCCTCGATGGCATTTCCGCCGTCGCGCAGCACGCGCAGTCCCGCCTGGGCTGCCAGATGATGCGGCGCCGTGACCATGCCGCGGAAGGCGCGAGGGGTGCTGAGCATCGGGATTCCTGCTATCGACAGCGAATGCCTTTGCCTAACAGACGCCGCCGATGATCGACAAGGTTGAAGCGCTCCTGCGCGAGGCGGCCGCCCGCGCCATCCTGCCGCGGTTCCAACGGCTGCAGCACCACGAGATTGAGGAGAAGTCGCCGGGCGAGCTGGTGACCGCCGCGGACCGCGAGGCGGAGCACATCATTTCGGCAGGGCTGAAGGCGCTGCGGCCGGCAGCTCTGGTCGTCGGCGAGGAGGCGGCGGCGCTCGATCCCGGCGTCATGACGCGGCTGCTCGGCGAGGACGAGGTCTGGCTGATCGACCCGCTCGACGGCACCGCGCATTTCGCCGCTGGCCGCGAGCCGTTCGCGGTGATGGTGGCGCTCGTGCACAGGCGCGAGACGGTGCTGTCCTGGATGCTCGATCCGGTCGCGGACGCGATGCGCCTCGCCGAGCGCGGCGCAGGCGCCTTCGCTGACGGCATGCGCGTCCGCGCAGCCGCGGCATGTCCGCCGCTCGGCGCGTTGCGCGGTGCGATCCTGAAGCGTTTCATGACGCCCGAGGACCGCGCGAAGATCGCGCAGCGCGAGAGCATGATCGGGACTGTACTATCGGGCTTCATGTGCGCCGGTCGCGAGTATCCGGCCGTGGTCGCCGGCGAGCAGCATTTCGCGCTGTTCCAGCGCATGCTGCCGTGGGACCACGCGCCCGGCGTGCTGTTCGCAGAAGAGGCAGGCGCGATGGCGCGGCGGCTGGACGGCTCGCCCTATGTGCCGGGAGACCAGCGCCGCGGACTTTTGGTGGCGCAGAATGCGGAGGTCTGGCAGCTGGTGCGCGAAACCGTTCTGGCCGACTTGTCGTAGAGTAGCGGACTATGGAGGCCGCTATGCTGATGCGCACGGTCATTGCATTCCTCTTTCTCGCTCAGGGCACGCTGGCGCAGGTGCCGGCGACCGATATCGGTGTTGCCGATCGCGGAGCCATCCGGCGTGTCATCGAGAGCCAGATCGAGGCCCTCCGCCGCGACGACGGGCCGGGCGCGTTCGCTTTCGCCTCGCCCAGCATCAAGAAGATGTTCGGCACGCCAGAGAATTTCATGAACATGGTGCGCACCGGCTATCCGCAGGTCTACCGGCCGGCATCGGTCAGCTTCGGCGACCTGCTGCACGCGGACGGCACGCTGCACCAGCTGGTCGACATCGTCGGGCCGGACGGGCTGCCGGTGATCGCGGTCTACGAAATGGAGCGGCAGCCGGACGGCAGCTGGCAGATCAATGGCTGCCGCCTGCTGCGACGGCCGGAGCGGACTACCTGGTCCGGTGCGGATTACCTAGCATAGCTGCCGCGACGCTGCGTCAATTGCGTGCCCTGCTGCCTTCGGCTTATATCGCCGCAATCTGACGGGGGGCGTGCGATGGCGACGTTCAACAAGACCTTTCCGGTGTCGTGGCAGGAGCTCCACCGCGATGCGAAGGCGCTTGCCTGGCGGCTGGTCGCGGGCGGTCCGTGGAAAGGAATCATCGCGGTAACGCGCGGCGGCCTCGTGCCCGCCGCGATCGTCGCGCGCGAGCTCGACCTGCGGCTGATCGACACGGTCTGCGTGAAGACCTACGACCATATGACCATGGGTTCCGCCAAGCTGGTAAAGAAGCCAGACCCTGCTACCGGCGGGACGGACGGTCGTTGGCTGATCATCGACGATCTCGTCGACACCGGCGCCACGGCCAAGGTCGTGCGCGAGCTCCTGCCGGGCGCGCATTTCGCGACGATCTATGCAAAGCCGGCGGGCAAGCCCCTTGTCGACACCTATGTGACGGAAGTGAGCCAGGACACCTGGATCATGTTCCCATGGGACACCGAGCCGCAATTCGTCAGGCCTCTTGCCGAAACCAACGGGCGGCCCGGCGCGTGAGCGAGAAACTTCCGAAGCTCGGGCTGCTCCTGCTGCTCGGCCTCGCCTTCGCGTGGGGCATCAATTGGCCGTTCATGAAGATCGTCCTGCGCGAGATTCCGCTCTGGACCTTCCGCGCCTGGTCGTGCTTCGCGGCGGGGCTGATGCTGCTGGCGCTGGCGCGGCTGACCGGCGGCCGCGTCGTGCCGGACACGCGGGACTGGCTCCCGCTGGTCATTGGCGCATTCTTCAATGTCCTGCTCTGGCATGTCTTCGTCGCGGTCGGCGTGATGAAAATGGCCTCGGGCCATGCGGCTGTGCTGGCCTTCACCATGCCGCTGTGGTCGGCGATCATCAGCGTGGTCGCGCTCGGAGAGCGGATGACACGGCGCGTCGCCGCGGCGCTCGCGCTGGGAGTCGGCGGCATTTTCGTGCTGCTGTCGCGGGATTTCTCGGCCGTCAGCGAAGCGCCGGTGGGCGCCGCCTTCATGCTTGGCGCCGCGGTCGGCTGGGCTATCGGC
>DATAAP010000045.1:0-13494 GCA_036260035.1 Alphaproteobacteria bacterium
GGCGATCGCCGTCCAGCGCGCGCCGAGCCTGAGGCCGGCACCGTCGCGAAAGCTGAAGTCCTTCGGCATCTGCCGGCGGTGATAGGTCTCGATGCGCTTCGCCGCGAGTTTGAGCGCCGCCAGCGTCGGTTTCGGGCACGACGTCATGGCCGCAGCGATTTTCGCCTCGCCGATCCGCATCGTCGCCGGCGTCAGCTTCTGCCGGTCGAAGCGCTCTGTGTACTCGAGCACGGCCGCATCGCCGCGCCGCCGCACGTCCTCGATGATTGCCGCGACGACCGCATCGACATTCGATGCGGACTCGCGCTTCGCGGCCAGCAGGGCCGCGAATGCCTTCGCGAAATCCGGCCGCGCCGCGTCCAGCCTAAGCGGCATCGGCGATCCGCTCAATCCAAGGAGCGATCTGGTCGTGACGCGTCTTCAGCGCGGCGCGGTTGACGATCAGCCGCGAGGTGACCTCGGCGATGCGTTCGATCTCGACCAGCCCGTTCGCCTTGAGCGTGGCGCCCGTCGAGACGAGGTCGACGATGCGCCGGCAGAGACCCAGCGCCGGCGCCAGCTCCACCGCGCCATTGAGCTTGATGCATTCCGCCTGCACGCCGCGCGCGGCGAAGTGCTTGCGCGTGATCTTCGGGTATTTGGTCGCGACGCGCACATGGCTCCATGTGCGCGGATCGTCGCTGCCGACCATGTCTGCCGGCTCGGCGACGACGATGCGGCAGTGGCCGACCTTGAGATCGAGCGGGGCGTAGAGCTCGGGGTAACCGAACTCCATCAGAACGTCGTTGCCGGCAACGCCGATCTGCGCGGCGCCGAAGGCGACGAAGGTCGCGACGTCGAAGCTGCGGGTCCGGATGATATCGAGGTCGCCGTGATTGGTCGTGAATCGCAGCTGCCGCGTCGCCGGGTTGTCGAACTCCGGCTCCGGCATGATGCCGGCGCGATTCAAGAGCGGCATCACCGCTTCCAGGATGCGCCCGTTCGGGAGCGCCAGAACCAGTTTCTCGTTGGCGGGCACGGCAGACAGGAACCTTGCATGAACCGGCCCGGCGGCCGGCGGACGGGACAGCTTAGGCGAAATGCGCGACCGGCGGAATCACGCCGAGTCGGCGAGCGGATGCTGCGGCCGGAATGTGGTCGGCCAGGGCTCGCCCAGGTCCTGCAGATGGCAGGTGATTGCATGGCCCTCGAGGCGCACCGCGGCCCCGCCGGCAAAGACCAGGGTCACGGCATCGGGTTCGACCTCGATGGTAAGCAACTCCAGGATGCGGCCACGGTCGTGCCGGTTAACGCCTTTGCAGCGCACGTGGTCCACGTTGTCGAAGCGGACGCCGCAATTGACCCGTTCGTAGCTGTGGCACGGCAGGAAGGCGGCATCCTCGACAGGCTCGCTCGCGGCAACGGGCTGGATGGATGCGGCGCCGTTATCGCCGAGATCGCAGTTCTCCCAGCGGAAGCGGTTGGCGACGAGGGCGAAGCAATGCTCGTTGGACAGGAACTCCATGTCGGTCATGCCGACCAAAGCATCCTGCAGGACTGCGGCAATGATGCGGAGGTCCTCTTCATCCTCCGCGCGCAGGCGCAACTGCTGCTGGCTCACGGATTCGCCTCCTTGATGCGCTCGACCTTGGCGCCGCAGGCGGCCAGTTTTTCTTCCAGCCGCTCATAGCCGCGATCGAGATGATACACACGGTTGATGATGGTCTCGCCTTCGGCCGCTAGCCCGGCAAGGACGAGGCTGACCGAGGCGCGCAGGTCGGTTGCCATGACCGGCGCGCCGGTGAGCTTCGGCACGCCGCGCACCATCGCCGACCCGCCATGGAGATTGATGTTGGCACCCATGCGGCGCAGCTCCGGCACGTGCATGAAGCGGTTCTCGAAGATCGTCTCGGTGATCATCGAGGCGCCCTGCGCGGTCGCCATCAGCGCCATCATCTGAGCCTGCAGATCGGTCGGGAAGCCCGGATAGGGCTCCGTCATCACGTCGACGCCGTTGAGCGGCGCATTGGTGCGCTGGACGCGGATGCCGCCGTCCATCGTCGTCACGCTGACGCCGGCGCTGCGCAACGTGTCGAGCGCCGCGTTCAACGTCTCCGGCTTCGCGCCTTTCAGCTCAATATCGCCGCCGGTGATCGCCGCGGCCATCGCATAGGTGCCGGTCTCGATGCGGTCGGCGACGATCGTGTGCTGCGTGCCGTGCAGCCGTTCCACGCCGATGATGTGCAGGGTATCCGTGCCGATCCCCTCGATCTTCGCGCCCATCGACTGCAGGCAGTGGGCGAGATCGGTCACTTCCGGCTCGCGCGCGGCGTTGGTCAGGATGGTCTCGCCCTTAGCGAGAGTCGCGGCCATCAGCAGGTTCTCGGTCGCCCCGACCGAAACGAACGGAAAAACGACCTCGGCCCCGGTCAGTCCGCTCCGGGCCTCGGCCTCGATATAGCCTTCCTTGAGCTCGATGGTCGCGCCGAGCTGCTGCAACCCCTTGAGGTGCAGGTCCACCGGGCGGGTGCCGATCGCGCAGCCACCCGGGAGCGAAACCCGGGCATGGCCTTCGCGCGCGAGGAGAGGCCCGAGCACTAGGATCGAGGCCCGCATCTTGCGGACCAGGTCGTAGGACGCAGTCGTGCTGGTGATCCGTTCCGCCCGCAGCGACACCACCCGGCCGGCATGCCCCCCGTTCGGAGCGTGGCCATCCATTGCCAGCGAAACCCCCAGCTGGGACAGGAGGTTCGCGAGCGTCGTGATGTCTGCAAGATGCGGCAGGTTCGACAGCTGAAGGGTTTCGTCGGTCAGCAGGGACGCCGCCATTAGAGGCAGGGCCGCGTTCTTGGCGCCACTAACCGCAATCGTGCCGTGCAGCGGCACACCGCCGCGGATGCGGATTCTATCCATACCTGCTTGCCTATTTGCCGCCCGGGACCGGGTCGCCGAAGCGGTTCAGATACTGGCAAACTGGGGAGCGAGTCTAGGGATTCCAAGCCCCTGAGTAGGGTCTTTCCGAAAAACCGCTGGCCGAATGCGGCCGAACGGCGCAGCTTCGCTGCGCCACCTATAGGCGCGGCAGGGTCACCCCGCGCTGGCCCTGATACTTGCCCTTGCGGTCCCGGTACGAAACCTCGCAGACCGGCTCGCCCTTGAGGAACAGGAACTGACAGGCGCCCTCATTGGCATAGATCTTGGCGGGCAGCGGCGTGGTGTTCGAGAACTCCAGGGTGACGTGCCCTTCCCATTCCGGCTCGAGCGGCGTCACGTTGACGATGATGCCGCAGCGGGCATAGGTCGACTTGCCGAGGCAGATCACCAGCACGTCGCGCGGAATGCGGAAATACTCGACCGTGCTGGCGAGCGCGAAGCTGTTGGGCGGGATGATGCAAACCGGGACGCGGCGGTCGACGAAGCTCTTCTCAGAGAACCCTTTGGGATCGACGATCGCGGAGTCCACATTGGTGAAGATCTTGAACTCGTCGGAGACGCGCGCGTCATAGCCGTAGGAACTCACCCCATACGAGATCACGCCCTCGCGCCGCTGGCTTTCGACGAACGGCTCGATCATGCCGTGCTTCGTCGCCATCTCGCGAATCCAGCTGTCAGGCATGATCGGCATCGCATCAGACTCCAAGTATTCGAGACGAGGCGTCTTGTAGCGAACGCTCCTGCCCGTCACAAGCCTGGCTAGAAGCTGGAGTTCGGCTCCTGCAGGAAGGCCAGCTCCTCGGGTGTGGAGGCGCGCCCCAGCGCCGCATTGCGGTGGGGAAAGCGGCCGAAGCGTTCGATGATCTCCAGATGCCGCCGCGCGTAGGCAATTGTGAGGTCGCGATCAGAGGCAGGGAACTCGGGCGTCACCGGCAAGCTCTCGAACAGTGCCAGGCTGCGGCGCTGGTCTTCGAGCGACTCGCTGTGCTCGAACGGCAAATAGAGGAAAACGCGCTCGACCGGGGGGACTTGCCGGTCGAAGCCGGCGTCGACCGCCCGCTTTGCAACCGCGCGCGCCTGCGCATCGGTTGCGAAGGCGCGCGGCGTGCAGCGGAACAGGTTGCGCGGCAGCTGATCGAGCAGGAGAACCAGCGCTACCGCGCCTTCCGGCGTCTCGGCCAGCGGGTCGCAGGCGCCGCTTGCGGCGCGCTCGTGGTCCGCCAGGAAACGTCTGCAGAGTTCCTCGTCGAACTCGGCGTTCTTCTCGAACCAAATCTTGCGTGGGCGGCCGTATTCAGGACCGCCCGCGATGCCGAACCAGAAATCGCGCAGCGCTGCCGCGCGCGCCTGCAGGTCGACTGCGCCGTCGCGCGGGGCCGCCGCCCGTTCGCGCGCCTGCTGCTTACGCCGCTTCAGGTTCTCGCGCAGCGCCGCCGCCTGCCGCGCGGCGCGCTCGGCTTCGTATGGCGACTTCTTGCTCTTCGGATCGCTCATGCACTGTTCTTTAGATCAGGCAGCCGCAAAAATGAATGCGCCACCCGCGCACTTGATCCGCCGGTTCATGCTCTCACAGCCGATTCACCGGCAGGCGCAGGTACACGGTCCCGTTCGGATCGGGCGGCGGCAGGCGACCGCCGCGGATGTTGACTTGGATCGCCGGCAGGATCAGCGCCGGCGTCGCGAGCGTCTTGTCACGCTCCTGTCGGAACTTCACGAAGTCGTCCTCGCTGACGCCGTCCTTTATGTGCAGGTTGCCGGCGCGCTGCTCCGCCACGGTGGTTTGCCATGCGACGGCGCGGCCGTTCGGCTGATAATCGTGACATATATAGAGCCGCGTCTCTGGCGGCAGACACAGGACGCGGCGGATCGAGCGGTAGAGGGTCCGCGCGCAGCCGCCGGGAAAGTCGGCGCGCGCCGTGCCGTAATCGGGCATGAACAGCGTGTCGCCGACGAAGACGTGCTTGAGGCAGTCGGCGCCCTCGACGATGAAGCTGCTGCAGGCCGGCGTGTGGCCAGGCGTGTGCCAGACGGTGACGTCGAGCGTCCCGAGCTTGAAGCGCTCACCATCGTCGAACAGGCGATCGAATTGCGAACCGTCGGTGCGAAACCCCGGCTCCAGATTGTAGATCTCCGCCCAGGTCTTCTGGACCTCGCCGATATGAGCGCCGGTGCCGGTGCGTGCACCGGTGCGCGCCTTGATGTGGTCGGCGGCGCTCAGATGATCGGCATGGGTGTGGGTCTCCAGCACCCACTCCACTTTCATGCCTGCGGCCGCTGCGATGACGCGATCCGCCGATGTCGTGGAAATGCGCCCCGCCTTTGCGTCGAAGTCGAGGACGGGATCGATCACCCCGGCGGCCCGCGTGGCGGGATCGACGACGAGATAGGAGACCGAACATGTCGCCGGGTCGAAGAATCCGATAATGTCAGGGTTGGCCGCCCGGCCAAGTTTGTCGTCGGGCGTCGGCGACACGCGTATGATCCCTCCCCGGCTGCGAACCTCGTCTTAACGTATCGGCCCGATGCGGATCCGGCAAGACAACGACCGGCGAATGGTGCAGCGCCTAACACATTGTGGACGATTCTCGATCGATCAGCGCGCGGCCCAAAGGGTTGCAGCATGATTTCGCGGCGGCGGTCGCGTTCTACCCAGCGTGCCGCCAGCCGCTGGAGTATCGCGCCGGCTGGAAGACCAAGGTGCCGCTGCTGATCCTGATCGGCGAGAAGGACGACTGGACCCCGGCCGAACCGTGCATCGACCTGGCCGCGCGGGCGGCGGCACGGGGCGACGCCGTGACGATCCAGGTCTATGCGCACGCCTATCATGACTTCGATGCGCCGAGCGCGAAGCTCCGCGTGCGCAAGAACATCGCCACGACCGCCAGCGGCACGGCCACAACCGGCACCGAGCCAGCCGCGCGTGCCGACGCAATTGAGCGCACCCCGGCCTTCTTCGCGCGATATCTGCGGCCCTGACGATATTCGCCCCGAAGAATCCGTATTGACCGCAGCTCCCGTTTGCGGCCCACTTGGCGCCGGAGCAGCTGCGCCCGCGCCGTCCCCACCGGACCGCGCGGGCGTTCCGTTTGCGCAGGCCGGCGCAGATGTGCGCATGGCAACCGCGCGAACGGCCGAAGGTGAACCACTGCACCGCGGCGAAAGGCGTGGAGCAACGGACGAACCCGGCGGCGGATCAATGACTTACCTGTTTCACGCTGTTTCAGGAGGCGCCGCATGAAGCAAGCGGAGGCGAGCTACCGCACTGCCGGCGTGGAGGGGCTGACCTATTACGCCGCGCAGGCGAACCCGATGCCTGCGCGGCCCCGTCTGACCGGAACGCACCGCTGCGACGTATGCATCGTCGGCGGCGGCTTCACCGGGTTGTCGACCGCGCTGCACCTCGCCAGCCGCGGCTATGAAGCCGTGGTGCTGGAGGCGGAGCGGATCGGCGCGGGCGCTTCGGGGCGCAACAGCGGCTTCGTCCTACCCGGCTATGCGATGGACATCGACGAGCTGTGCGCGGTGCTTGGCGAGCTTCACGCCGAGCGGGCGTGGCGGCTTTCGGTCGAAGCGGTCGGCCTCGTCGCCAACCTCGTCGCCCGGCACGGAATCGCCTGCGATCTCAAGCCCGGCGCGCTGACTGCGGCGGCTGCACCGACTGATGTCGATACGCTGGCCGAGCAGGCACGGCTGATGCGCGGCTTCGGTTACGGCCGCATCGAGCTGCTCGACCGTGCGGCGGTGCGCGGCATTGTCTCCTCGCCGAACTACTTCGGCGGTCTGCTCGACATGGGCGCGCTGCATCTGGACCCGCTGCACTATGCGCACGGCCTCGCGCGCGCAGCGCTCGTCGCAGGCGCTAGCATCCATGAAGACAGCGCCGTTGTCCGCATCGAGCAAGGCGAACATCTGCGCGCCGTGACCGCGCAGGGCGTCGTCGAGGCGCGGTATGTCGTGCTCGCCGCCAACGCCTATCTGGGCGCTCTGGCGCCGCGCATCGCCCGCCGCATCGTGCCGGTCACCGCGCTTATCGGCGCGACCGCATCGCTCGGCGCAGATACTGCAAGGCGCCTGCTGAAACGGGATGTGGCGGTGTTCGATACGCAGCCTGCGCTCGACTACTACCGCCTGACATCGGACCACCGGCTGATCTTCGGCAGCGCCACGCGCTTCATCAGGCCGTCGGCTGCGCGGTCGGCGGCGTGGCTCGAGCGGCAGCTCGCGCGCGTCTTCCCGCAGATCGCCACCCCGCGTATGGAGTATGTCTGGCGCGGCCAGGTCGATCTCACGCGCAACCGCTTGCCCGACCTGGGCCGCGAGGGCGACGTCTGGTACGCTCAGGGCTTCAACGGACATGGCGTCGCTCTGACGACGCTGGCCGGGCGCGCCATCGCCGACGCCATCGCCGGCCATGACGAGGATTGGGCCACGCTCGCCAGCCTGCCCTACCGCCCCTGGCCCGGCGGCGCGGCGCTGTCCGGCGCATTGCTGCCGTTCGTGCGCGGTTTCATGCAGCTTCGCCACGCTGTCGCGCGGCGGCTGGCGCGCTGATGATTTGTGAAGGATTAACCATACGCACGGGAAGATCACGGACCCGGCTTTCCGGTATAACTGCAGCCGAGGGTTATAGCCGCGAGCCGGCGCCCGCGCGCCGCAATCGCTGCCTCGCGGCGCCGAGGGTAAGGAATGGGGGCCCGTTTGTCGTTGTCCCGCCTGACAGCGCCGCTGCAGGAGAACGTCCGCCGTGTCCTGCAGCTGGGGCGCGCCGTGGCGCTGGTCTGGTCAGCCAGCCCAGGCTGGACGCTTGCTAACGCGGCGCTCATCGCGCTCAAGGCCGGGCTGCCGCTGGTCTTCCTCTACGTCTTGAAGCTGCTGATCGACAGCCTTGCGCAGAACTATTTCGGCGGCGGTACGCCGGCAGCTGACGTCAACGAGCGCGTCGTGGTGCTGGTCGGCATAGCCGCCGGCATCGCCCTGCTGCAGAGCCTCGCGGTCGCTGCGGGACGGCTGATCACGGACACGCAGGCGCAGGTCATCACCGACCACGTCGCCAGCTTGCTGCATAAGAAATCGATAGAGGTCGATCTCGAATATTACGAGCAGCCGAAATACCACGACACGCTGCACCGCGCGCAGCAGCAGGCGACGTACCGCCCGCGCCGCATCGTCGACCGGCTGCTGGACGTGGCGCAGAACGGATTGTCGCTCGCCGTGATGGGCGCCGTGCTCGTGTCGTTCCATTGGGCGATCCTGCCGGTGCTGGCGCTGGCCAGCGTTCCCGGCGTGCTGCTGCGGATGCGCCATTCGGCGCAGTATTACGACTGGGAGCGCCGCGCGACGGCGGAGGAGCGGCTCGCGTCATACTACAACGAAGTGCTCAATTCGGTCGGGCACGCCAAGGACATCCGGCTCTTCGGCCTCGGCCCGCTGTTCCGCGAACGCTTTGTCGCCTTGCGCAAGAAGCTGCGCCAGCAGCGCACGCGGCTTGTCTGGAGCCGGGCGAGCGGCGACTTCATCGGCGACGGCATCGCGGTCGCCGGCATGTTCGCTGTCTTCGCGGCGATGGTGCACTCGGTGACGACCGGCACGATCACGGTCGGCAGCCTGGTGATGTACTTCACCGCGCTGCAGCGCGCCTGGAGCCATGTCGGCGCGATGCTGCATTCCACCTCGGAACTCTACGAGGACAATCTCTTCCTCGGCGAGCTCTACGAGTTCCTCGATCTCGAGCCGCGCGTGCTGGAGCCGGACTCGCCGCTGCCGGTCCCCGCGCCGATCCGCGCCGGCGTCGCGGTCGAGAATGTCAGCTTCCGCTATCCCAATAGCGGCCGGCTGGTCCTCAGCAACGTCTCGCTGCGGATCCGTCCCGGCGAGCACATCGCGCTGGTCGGCCACAACGGCTCGGGCAAGACGACGCTTGCGAAGCTGCTCTGCCGCCTCTACGACGTGAGCGAGGGCGCGATCACGCTGGACGGCACGGATATCCGCCGCTTCCGCATTCGCGACTATCGCGACCAGCTCGGCGTGCTGGTGCAGGACTATCCGCACTATCAGCAATCGGCGCGCGAGAATGTCTGGTTCGGCAACACGGCCCTGTCGCTCACAGATCCGCGGATCGACGCCGCGGCGCGCGCGTCCGGGGCCGATGCGGTCTTCGCACGGCTCAAGAGCGGCTACGACTCGATGCTCGGCAACCGTTTCCGGGATGGTGAGGAGCTCAGCGGCGGCCAATGGCAAAAGGTGGCGCTCGCGCGCATCTTCGTGCGCGACTGCCCCATCCTCATTCTCGACGAGCCGACCAGTGCGCTCGACCCCGATGCGGAGGAAGAAGTGCTCGCGCGCTTCCGGCAGCTCGCGCAAGGGCGCACGACGATCCTGATCAGCCATCGCCTGTCGGCGGTGAAGGACGTCGACACGATCTACGTGATGGAACAGGGCCGCGTCGCCGAATCCGGGGCGCATGCCGACCTGATCCGCCGCGGCGGCCTGTACGCGCGCCTGTTCGAGCTGCAAGCCAAGAACTACCGGGTGTGACAGAGATGTCGCTCGCCGATCGCGCCCCGACGCCGGAAATGGAGATCCTCCTGCTCTGCGCGCGCTCGCGTCCGGAACAGCGGACCGACGAGCGGCTGCGCGCGCTGTTCGCGGCCCGGATCGACTGGGGCCGGTTGACGCGTATGGCGTGGATCAACCGGCTCATACCCCTGCTGCACTGGCACCTGCTGCGGCTCGGCGCGCCGATGCCCGAGTGGGTCGCCACGCATCTCGCCGAAGCGCAGGCGCGGAACGAGGATCGGCGCCGTCGCCTGAACGAGCGGCTTCAGGCGCTCGTCTCTGCGCTCGACAAAGCAGGCGTGCCGGCAATCACCTTCAAGGGCCCCACTCTGGAGGTGATCGCCTATGCGCAGCCGGCGCTGCGCGAATGCGCCGACATCGACATTCTGGTGCGGGAGGCCGACCTGCCGGCGGTGATTTCAACCGTGCAGGGCGCCGGATACCGGCTGGAAGAGCGGCTCGGCCCGGTCGAGGAGCGCATCTTCCGCGGCTATCATTTCGCCTACGAGTTCGTCGACCCGACCGGTGCAGCCAATGTCGATGCGCACTGGCGCCTGCTGCCGTCCACATGGTCGGTGCCGATCGATTACGAAGGACTGTGGCGCCGCAGTGGCACGAGCACTGTCGCCGGATGCACAGTGAACGTCCTTGCAGACGAGGACCTGCTGTTCTACCTCGCCCTGCACAGCACAAAGGAGCGCTGGCTCCGCCTGCGCATGGTCTGCGATGTGGCCGAACTGCTGCGCGCACGCCCCGCCCTCGACTGGGACAAAGCGCTCGCGGCTGCCGCGGCCCAAGGCGGCCGCCGCATGCTGCTGCTGGCCGCACATCTTGCGGCGACATGGCTCGATGCGCCGGTCCCGGATCGAGTGCGGGTGCTCGCGCGCGAAGACTGGCTGATCCGGCGTTTCGAGAACCAGATCTGGCGGATGATCGAGAGCGGCGAGGAAGATTTTTCGCGGGTGTTCGAGCTGTCTTGGTTCCGCCTGCTGGTCCTCGACCGCGTGCGGGACCGCGTGGGGTACGTGATCCGGACTCTGTCGACGCCCCGCCTCGTCCACACGCAGATCGTCCGGCTGCCGCTTCCCCTCGCCGCAGGCTACGTTCCGTTGAAGCTCGCCTACGACTATCTGGTGCTGCCGGCATGGAAGGTCATCCATCGGCTGCGCGCCCGCTCCGGCTCCATGGTTGCGAGACCCGACAATGGCGCGCGCTGAGGTGAAGGTCTCGCCCGTCGGCGACGCACTGGGCGAAGATCTCGCGGCGCTGCTCGGCCGGCTGCCCGCGGGCATTGCAAGCATCACGCCGATCACCAGCCTTGCCGCGCATAGTTCGAGACGTGCCAGCTTCCGCATCGCGCTCGACAACGGTGCCATCGTTAAAGGCCGCCGCTTCGACAGCAGCTTCGAGGCGGAGCGCTTCGCCCGCCTGACGCGCCATCTTGCGCATCCGCAGATCCCCGCTGCGATCGCGCAACGCGGCGCCGCCGTCATCGAGCCGTGGACGGTGGGACAGAGTCTCGCCGGCAAAACCATCGCGCTGGCCGAGATCCGTGCCTTGGGTGCCCTGCTTGCATCGATCCACGTCGCGCCGCCGCCGGCCGGCTCGGAACGCGACATCGATGTGGCGCGCGCCGAACGCGAGCACCGGCTCGAGTCGAATATCGGCCGTCTGGTGGATCTGAAACGCATCGACGGCGACTTTGCCGCGCAAATCCGCGCGGCGGCCACACCCGTGCCGAGCGATATCGCGGTCGGCCTCATCCATGGCGATTTCTGTCCAGAGAATCTCGTCCGCACCGAGGGCGGGATCGTCGCCGTCGACAACGAGACGCTGCGCTTCGAGGCGCTCGACTACGATCTCGCCCGCACCTGGTACCGCTGGCGCATGGACGGCGCGCAGGCGCGCGCTTTTCTCGATGGCTACGGCGCGCAGCGCGCACCCGACGGATTCCTCCAGCATTTCCCGTATTGGGCGACCTGCGCGATGGTCGACTCCGCCGTGTTTCGCGCTGGCGCGGGAATCGCCGATGTCGACAAGGTGCTGTGGCGGCTGGGTACCTTTGTTCGGCAGCGCCCGGCATTCTCCGGCAATGTCGGAGATGCGCCGTGACAGCCGACCTGCAGACGGTGACGCTCGACTATCTCGGCTGCACGATCGCAGTAAGCGGCGAGGCGGCGCATCTTGCCTGGCTGCGGGAATTTCTCTCACCGCCTTTCGCCGTGCGCGCCGGAGGCCCCGCGCAATTCCGGGTCGCGTACACCACCGAGCCGGCACGCTACGTCGCGGTGTTCGTGCGCGGGCCCGATCCGGAAGGCAGGAGGCTCGCGTGCTTCGCCTTCGACCAGCGCGAGGTCGACTACCCGCGCTGGCGCGGCGAAGGCGATGAGATCGTGCTGTTCGACGCCGAGTTCCGGTCGTTCTATGTCATCGGCGGCGCGAGCGCGGATGTCGAGATCGTGGCACATCGCGACGACCAATGGCCGCGGGTGGCATTGATGCGGGTGGTCCGAGAGATCGCGGCGGCCCACGTCGAATCCCATGGCGCGCTGCCCATCCATGGCGCGGCGGTGCGGCTCGGCGCAAGCGCCGCGATCCTCGCCGGCCCCAAACGTTCCGGGAAGACGTCGCTTCTGTTCCACGCGCTGCTTCATTCGGGAACGGCGCTTGTCGCCAACGACCGCGTGATGCTGCATCGAGATGTCGGAGCATGGCGCGCGACGGGCATGCCGACCGTCATCAGCATCAGGAAGGGAACGCGCCTGCTGTTCCCAGACGCATTCGCATCGCAGCGTGACGACCCCACGCTCGCCAGCCTCTCTGCGGATGAGCGCGCGCGCTATACCGGGGGATCGAAGGGCCGCGACGACGGCGCGCTCGTGTTGAATCCGATGCAGCTCGGTGCGCTCGCAGGCGTCGAACGCGCCGGCACCACCGAACTTCGCGCGATCGTGCTGCCGCGGGTCGATCCCGAGCGCATCGGATTGTCGCTGGCAAAGCTGACGCCCGACGAGGCCGCCGAGCGGCTCCCCGGCGCGCTGTTCAGGCCGGCGTCGCGGCTCTTTTATACGCGCGGTCGCGAACCCGCATCGCCAGGCCATGCCGCTGCCGCCGAGACGATCGCGCATTTAGTCCGGTCGGTGGCGTGCTTCGAATGCATCCTCGGCGCGGACGCCTATACCAGCGCGAGCCGCACCGCTTTCTCCCATCAGCTTTTCGGGTCGGCCGCATGAACGTCCTGGTGATCGAAGCCACTCACAACATCGACGATGCACGCGCTTGCCTGCAGCACGTCGCCGCGTCCGGACATGACGGGCTCGTCCTTCTGGCGGGTGAGACGGATGCGATGGCCGGCATCGCAGAGGCGATCCGCACGTCCAATACGGCACTCCGCGCAAAGGCGGCGAGCGCGGCCGACCTCACGGCAACGCTCGAAAACCTCGATGCGCGGACGCCGGTGGCGTTCCTGCCGCGAGGCGCCGCGTTCTCGCAGCCCGAATGGTCGCGCGTGACCCGCCTGCCGCATTCGGTGATGGCGTGGCCCATCGACAAGCCGCTGCCCGAGCATTCCTGCTCGGAGCCGGATTCGACGATCGAGGGCTGGGTCATGTCGGCCGATCTCGCGCGCCTCGTTCTCGTCGGGCGACCTCTGTCGCGGTGGCGCCTATCGATGCTCGGCCTGGCTCTGGAGGAGAAGGCCGAAAGGGTCCACTGGATCTCCAGTCCGAATGTCGCGCCCGCTCTTCACGCGCCCGCCGCCGCCGAACCCAAGGTGACGCGCTCGGCACGCGTCGTCGCGATCATTCCGCACTTCGCCTGCGAGCGCTGGCTCGCTGCGGCGCTCACATCGCTCACGCGGCAAACGCGTGCGCCGGACGGCATCGTCGTCATCGATGACGCCTCGCCGGAACCGCCCGCCGATATCTGCCGGCGATTTCCCGAGGTGACGCTTCTGCGCAGCACCGATAATGTCGGGCCATATCGGCTGACGCAGCAGGTCATCAACGACACCGGCTATGACGCGAT
>DATAAP010000046.1:0-10517 GCA_036260035.1 Alphaproteobacteria bacterium
AAGCTCGTCGCCGGCGATACCGCAGCGCGCGCCTATGCGGTCGAGCAGAGCTGCCGCGCCAAGGCGCGCATCGTCGCCGCCGATGAGCGCGAGACCGGCCAGCGCGCACTGCTCAATCTCGGCCACACATTCGGCCACGCGCTGGAAGCGGCGCTGGGCTATGGCGGCGAGCTGCTGCATGGCGAGGCCGTCGCGATCGGCATGGTGCTTGCTTTCGACGTGTCGGTGCGGCTTGGCCTCGCACCCGCCGCCGACGCCGCGCGGCTGCGCCGGCACCTCGCATCCGTCGGGTTGCCGACGCGGCCGCCCGGCGGTGGCTGGGATGTCGATCGCCTGCTGGCGCTGATGGCCCATGACAAGAAGGTGCGCGACGGAAGCATCACCTTCGTGCTCGCCCGCGGCATCGGCCAGGCCTTCGTCGCGCGCGACGTGGACGGAGAGGTGGTGCGCGCGGCGCTGGAGCAAGCCGTCGCGGCATGACTCTCGAGCTCATCGTCAACATCGTCGTCATCGTCCTGCTGCTGGCGATCTCGGCCTTCTTTTCCGGCGCGGAGACCGGCCTCACTGCCGCGTCGCGGCCGCGGATGCACGCGCTTGCGCGCAAGGGGGTGCGCCGGGCGCGGCTGGTGAACGAGCTCCGCGAGCGCAAGGAACACCTCATCACCGCGATCCTGATCGGCAACAACCTCGTCAACATCCTCGCTTCGGCGCTTGCGACCGGCGCCCTCATCGCGCTTTTCGGCGAGGCAGGTATTGCCTATGCAACCATCGCGATGACTGTTCTCGTGGTCGTGTTCGGCGAGGTGCTGCCGAAGACCTTCGCGATCAACCATGCCGACCGCGTGGCGCTTGCGGTGGCGCCGCTTGCCCGCGCGGTGGCGAAGGGGCTGATGCCGGTGGTCCGCGTGACCCAGGCGGTCGTGCGCGGGCTGCTGCGCGTCTTTGGCGTCGGCAGCCTCCAGCCCGGCGGCAAGGTGTCGGAAGAGGAATTGCGCGGCGCTATCGAGCTGCACGGCGGCGCTGATGTGCGCGACGAGCGCAACATGCTGCGCTCGATCCTCGACCTTGCCGACGTCGAGGTCGGCACGATCATGGTGCACCGCCGGCAGGTGCTCGCGATCGACATCGACCAGAAGCCGGCCGCCGTGGTGGAGCAGGCGCTCTCGAGCAAGTACACGCGAATGCCGCTCTGGCGCGGCCAGCCCGACAACATCGTCGGCGTGCTGCATGCCAAAGCGATTCTTCAGGCGCTACGCACGAATAGCGGCAATTTCGACGCGATCCGCGTCAGCGAGATCGCGACGCCGCCTTGGTTCATCCCGGAATCGACGACCTTGCTCGACCAGCTCGAGGCGTTCCGCCGCCGCCGCGAGCATTTCGCGATCGTCGTCGACGAATACGGCGCCTTCCTCGGCATCGTCACCCTGGAGGACATCCTCGAGGAGATCGTCGGCGACATCGCCGAGCGGCACGAGTTCCAGGTTCCGGGCGTGCGGCCGATGCCGGACGGCAGCTACGTGATCGATGGCCATGTCACGATCCGCGACCTGAACCGCGATCTCGACTGGCAGCTGCCGGTGGACGAGGCGGCGACGATCGCGGGCCTCGTCCTGCATGAGGCGCGGCGCATCCCGGAGGTCGGCCAGGTGTTCATCTTCCACGGCTTCCGGTTCGAGATCTTGCGGCGCAAGCGCAATCAGATCACTAGCCTGCGCGTGACGCCGCCGCGGCTTGCCGCACCGCAGCAACCGATCGCCGGCGAAGTGGTATCCTGAGATCGTCGCGATTGTGGGGCTGTGCGGGAGCGTGCGGAACGCTCTATACTTCTACGTGCGAAGCCGCGGTTAGCGGCGAAAGCGCGCTGGCCGCGGCGGGAAACCATCGAGGAGCCCGCCATGCACCGCACGATTGTGCCCGACATCGTCCGCGATCAAAGACTCACCTTTGCGGAAGAGACTACGAGCGTGCGTGATGCCGTGCGGATGATGGTCGACAACGACGTCAGCGCGGTGATGATCTGCGACAGGACGGGCTTGCGCGGAATCTTCACCGAGCGGGATCTTGCGCGCAAAGTGGTCGCCGCCGGGCTCGACCCGGACCGCGTCACGCTGGCTGCGGTGATGACCGAGAATCCCGACACGCTGCACCCAGACGACTCACCGCGCCGCGCCATAGAGAAAATGCGCAGCCGCGGCTACCGCCATCTGCCGGTGGTCGACGGGACGAAGGTCGTCGGCATGGTGTCGGTGCGCGACCTTTACAGCGCGGCCCTTGGCGAGATGGAGGAGGATCTGCGCGAGCTCGACTCGTTCGTCCACGGGCCGGGCTACGGCGTGTCGCAGTAGCTAGCGGGCGCGGTCTTCCTCGGGCGTCAACGTCTTCAGCGCGAGCGCGTGCACGCGCTCGCGCAGCAGGTCGGCGAGCGCGGCGTAGACCAGGCGCTGCCGCTCGACCCGCGAGCGTCCAGCGAAGGACGACGCGACGATCTCGACCGTGAAATGGGTCTCGCCCTCGGGCCGCGCGCCCGCGTGCCCCATATGGCGGTGCGAATCATCGATGACGGCTAGGCGCTCCGGCGCGAAGGAGTCGGTCAGGATGCGGCGGATGGTTTCGGCGACTTGCATGGCCGGAAGGTGGTCGCGTCGCCCGCCATCGTCAAGCGTGCGCTTGCCTTGACGGCACATGCCGCGCCGGTCTTTATCGAGGCGATGAAGCTGCCTGCCCTTCACGCCGCGGCCCAGACCGGCGCCTACGCCACATTCGCCGGCCTCATTGCCGAGGGCGCCGACGTCAACGCCAGAAGCGAGCTCGGCGAGACCGCGCTCATGCTGGCCGCCGCGCGCGGCCGGCTTGAGTTCATGAGCCTGCTGTTGGATCGCGGTGCCGACGTCAACGCGGCGACGGATGCGGGCAACACGGCGTTGATGTTCGCGGCGGCGCGCGGGCAGGTCGACGCGGCGCGCCTGCTGCTCGACCGCGGCGCACGGCTCAACCATGTCAATAAATATGGCCTGGGCGCAACGGACTGGGCGAAATGGTCGGAGCGCCGGTCGGAGCTTCTTGCGCTGTTCGGGGCGGCGGCTTCGGCCTAGCCGACGATGATCACCTCGACCTTGCCCTCCTTGCGCAGCACGTTGAGCGCCACGTCGCGCGTGTGCCGGCGGAACAGGAGATCGACGGCGCTGTCGCCTAGCCGAAGATTGCGGATTTCGATCTCTTCGAGGAAGGTGGGCAGGACCGGCCGCGTCAACCTGATCTGCCGCTGATGGTGGTTGAACGACATGCCGAGCAGCGCGCCTAACAGTGCGAAGGCCGTGGCGCTGGCCCAGGCCTGCGGGATGCACGCGACCGGATAGCCGGTCGGGCCCTCGCCGGGCCGGCGCTCGAATCCGCAGAACAGCTCTGGCAGGCGGTGCAGCTCCATCATCATCGCCGCGTCGAACAGGCTCGTACTCAGGCGCAACAGCGGCTCGACGAGACCGTAGCGCGCGAAGCCCATCGCGATCAGCGCATTGTCGTGCGGCCAGATGGAGCCGTTGTGATACGACATCGGATTATAGCGCGCCTCGCCTTCGGCGATGGTGCGGATGCCCCAGCTTGAGAAGGACGATCGATCCATCAAGGTCGCTGTGACGCGCGCCGCGCGCTCCGGTGCGGCAATGCCCGTAAACAGCACCTGACCGGCATTGGAGGAGCGGACGCGGCAGGGGTTCTTACGGCCGTCGAGGGCGATGGCGTAGGTGCCGATCTCCTCGCACCAGAAGGTCGCTTCGAAACGGCGCCGCAGGGCGATGGCTTTCGCGGTCAGGGCATTGGCGCGGTCGTTCTTACCAAGCGCGCGCGCGAGCGTGGCGGCACCCAGCCACGCCGCGTAAGCATAGCCCTGCACCTCGCACAGCGCGATCGGCGTGTCGGCGAGGCGGCCGTCGGCGTGAAAAACTGAATCGGATGAGTCCTTCCAGCCCTGGTTCGTCAGCCCGAGCTTGGACTTGCGGTCGTATTCGAGGAACCCGTCGCCGTCGAGATCGCCGTACCGCTCCATCCAGCCCATCGCCGCCTCGATGTTGGGCCATATTTCGTTGATCAGCGTCTGGTCGCCAGTGCGGTCGAAATACGCACGGGCGAGCACAACGAAGAGCGGCGTCGAGTCGACGCTGCCGTAGTAGAGGCCGAATGGCACCTCGCCGAGTGCCGCCATTTCGCCCTTGCGCGTCTCGTGCAGGATCTTGCCGGGCTCGGCGTCGCTCTCGGGAATGAGCTCGGTCGCCTGCGTCGCCGCGAGAAAGCGCAGCGTCCCGCGTGCGATGTAAGGCGCCCACCACAGGCACTCCAGCGCCGTGATGATGGCGTCGCGGCCGAACGCGGTGCTGAACCATGGGATGCCGGCGTAAGGGTAGGGACCGGTTTCGAGGTCCGTCAGCAGCATCTCGATATCGGCGGTGGAGCGCCCGAGCCAGTCGTTGAAGGATGGGTTCGAGGCCACCAGATCGGCGCGCATCGCTTTGTGCGATTCGAGCCGTCGCTGCGCCGCGTCGACGCTCGATGCGAAGTCGGGACGCATCGGCGGAGCGGCACGGTCCGTTCGGCATAACGTCGCAAATTCAATTGTTCGGCCCTCGCCAGCGCCGAGCGCGAAGCGGTAGACCGCAGCGTCGGCGGTCAGCAGGTCGGGGCGGGCATCGAAGCGGAAGATGCATTCGCGCTGCACGCCATCGAGTCCCTCGTAGCGCCACACGCCTTCGCTGCCATGCATCTTCGCCGGCAGGTAGGTGCCTCGGCGCGGCCGGACTTGGCCGCGCACCTCGAAGATGTCGGCGAAGTCTGCCTGCAGCCGCAAGGCGAGCTCGACCTGGACCGGCGCCTGACCGTAGTTGCGGACCATGATTTTTTCCAGGCACGCTGCGTCCTCGAGCACCTTGGTGCGCAGGATGTGCAGCGTCTCCTTTGGCAGCGCCGGCTGCCCACGCTCACCGATGTCCGGATTGGTTAGGTCGATGACCAGCGCCAGATTGTCTTCGGTGACGTTGGAGCCGAGCAGCAGCGGGCGATGCCCGTTCACTGTCAAATAGAGGTGCGACAGATAGCGCGTGTCCGCGTGGAACAAGCCTTCAGCCGCCGCATCGCGTGCCTGCGCATCGCCGTAAGGATCGACGACCAGGAACGTGTCGCCATGCTTGAGGACGCGCGGCCGGTAGGACGGCGTCTTGTCCGTCGCCGGAATGGCGAATGGGCTCGCCCACTCGCCTTCGCTGGTGCGCGCGGCGGTCGTGTTCACGTTCACCCCTCAGCGACAAGGAGCGGAGAATCTTCGGGTTCGGCGAGCAGGGCGTAGAGCTTGAGGTAATCGCGCGCCATCCGCCCGCTGCTGAAGCGACGCTCGAACTCGCGTCTGATGCGCCGGCGGTCCAACGACGCCGCCAGCCCGATCGCCGACAGCGCATCCGCTTCGCTGTCAACGACAAAGCCGGTTACGCCATGCTCGATCACCTCGGGCACGGAACCGCGGCGCATGGCGACAATTGGCGTCCCGCAGGCCATCGATTCGATCATGACGATTCCGAACGGCTCCGGCCAGTCGATCATGAACATCAGCGCGTAGGCGTTGCCGAGGAAAGCAGCCTTCTCAGTCTCGCCGATCTCCCCGATGTACTCAATGTTCCGGCCGTCGATCAGCGGCTTGATGATGGAAGCGTAGTATTCATGGTCGGCGCGGTCCACTTTCGCCGCGATCTTCAGCGGCATGCCGGTGCGCAACGCGAGCCGGATGGCCGCCTCCGGCCCTTTCTCCGGCGAGATGCGGCCGAGGAATGCCAGATAATCGCGCGTGGGCGTCTCAGGAGGCGCGAGCAGGCCCTGCGGCAATCCGTGATGCACCGTGCCGATCCAGTTCATCCAGGGCAACGGCATCTGCTGCGCGCCGGAGATGGACACGACCGGATGATCGCGGAACTCGCGATAGACCGTCGCGAGTTCCGGCCAGTCGAGGCGGCCGTGCAGGGTCGTCAACGCGGGCGTGGCCTGCCGTCGCAACAGGGGCATCGACACGTAGTCCACGTGATTGTGGATGATGTCGAACTGGCCGCGCATGCGCCAGAGCTTTTCGATCATTGCGACCGTGCAGGCGAGCGGCTCGCGGATCATCGGGTCGAGGCGCAGGGCTTTGGCGCTCCCTGCAACCAGTGCCGCCGAGGTGCGGGAATCGCCGCTGGCGAACAGCGTCACGTCGTGGCCCATCGCGACAAGCTCATCGGTCAAGTAGGACACGACCCGTTCAGTACCGCCATAGAGCTTTGGCGGCACGCTCTCCGCCAGCGGAGCGATCTGGGCGATTCGCATGAGGAAGTTTCGTTCGTTGTTGCTGCTCGCGCCGCAACTGACGACGCGCGCCTCCAGCAGAATTCGAACGAACCACCTGCCGCTTGGTTCCGCCGCAGTGCAGCGAAAGATGTCAGCGCCTGGGTGGGGCGGTCGTGCCGGGTGCCGTGAGGCACCATTCGACGATACGCCGCAGGGCGCCGCCGAGCGCCTCGTCGAAGGCCATGGCGATCGAGGGCAGGTCGCTTCCTTCGGCGCGGATCATGCGCTCGACCGTGTGGCTCGCGATAATCGCGCGATCCGGCATGCGCGCAAGCTTGGCATTAATGCGCACGCGCGCCCGCGGCGGGCCGGATCCATCATATTCGGCCTGGAACTCGCGTAACTCGGTCTTGAGCAGGTAGTCCGCCCGCAATGTCGTCGATTCGCGGCTGACCGCGACGATCTTGCCGCTGTTCTCGAAGGATTCGATCAGCAGGGTCTGCACCATCAGCGGTGCGACGTCCGTCCAGTTCGCATTGGCGTAGTATTCGAGTGTGACGGGCGAACGCTGCAGGGCGATCCGGCTGGTGTTGAGGCCGGCGGCGGCGATGGGTGTTTCGACGATCAGCTGCCACTCAACCTTCGGCAGGCCGGGGTCGAAGCTGCTCTTGGGCGAGAGCGTGTAAAGGTTGGGCGGATCGCCGCCGCCTGGGAGCTGGCAGGCGCCGAGCGCCAGCGACCCCGCGAGCAGGCCAATCAAGACGCCCCACCTCTTCATCGCCGGCCAGCTCCGGCGTCGAAGCCCTTCTGCTGATCCCCGAAGAGGAAGCGCGCCGGGTCGCGCTCCAGCTGATAGGCAAGCCGCGTCAGGCTCGCGACCAGGATGCGCGCTTCGGAGATGAACTGCGACAGCTCATAGAGACCGCTCGAGGTGAAATCACGCACCGGCGTGCCGCTATCCCTCACGATTTTGTCGAGGTCATTGGCAAGCCGCTCAAAGGCTTGCGCCGTCTTACGGACGTCGGCGATGGTGGCGTTGGCGTCGCGCGTCAGCTTCGACGTGTCGGCGAAGAAGGCCTTGGCGTCGCCGCCGAGCTCTGCGGAGAGGGCGGTGAGCTGTACGGCGAGCTGCTCGAGCGAGGCGGCGGTGCGGCGCACATCGGCGAAAGTCGCGGCGGAGTCGTTGACGATCGCTTCGATCGAGCCGGATGAGCGCGACAGCGCGCCGGTGAAGACCGTGAGATTTTCCAGGATAGCCGCGATGTGCTTCTGGTTATCCGGACTCAGCACCTCGCTCGCGCGCACGGCGACCGATCCGATCTGCGCCAACAGCTCCGGCGCGTTCTCGAATACCTGCTCGATCGCCGAGGGCCGCGAGGGGATGGTGGCGCGGCGCTTGCCCGGCCGCGGCTCAAGCAGCGGCGTCTCGCGCGTGCCGCCGCTCAACTGCACGAAGCTGAGGCCGGTGATGCCCTGGAGCTGCAGGGAGGCGATGGTGTCGGTCTTGATCGGCGTATCGCGCTTGATCGCCAGCGTCACCTGGATCAGCTCGACGTTCTCGGAGTCGATGGAGATGTCCGTGACGGTGCCCACCGGCACGCCGCGGTAGCGCACCGTCGAGCCCACGCTGAGTCCGGTCACCGCGCCCTTGAAGTACACGTAGTAGTATGTCGTCTCGTCCTGCAGCTCGAAACGCGACAGCCAGACCACGAATGCGAACAGGCTCGTGATCAATGTAAGCACGAAGACGCCGACGAGGAAGTAGCTGGCGCGCGTTTCCATTGGCGGGCCGTTTCAGGAGTCCGTGCTGCCGTGTGCGACGAGCGCCGCCCGCCCGCGCGGCCCGTGGAAATAGGACTGTATCCACGGGTGCTGGTTCGCCAGGAGCTCGTCCATCGTGCCGACGATAATACGTTTATCGACCAGAACCGCAATGCGATCAGTGATTGCGGCCAACGTGTCAAGGTCGTGCGTGACGAGTACCACGGTCAGGTTAAGACTCTGCTGCAAATCGCGGATCAGACTGTCGAATGCGGCCGCCGCGATCGGGTCCAGCCCGGCCGTCGGCTCGTCGAGGAAGACGATCTCGGGGTCGAGCGCCAGGGCGCGCGCGAGCGCCGCGCGCTTGCGCATGCCGCCGGAAAGCTCCGAGGGGAACTTGGCGCCGGCGTCGGGCGGCAGACCGACCATGCTGATCTTCACGCGGATTAGGTCGCCTGCCAGTTTGGCAGGCAGCCGCACATTCTCTCGGATCGGCACGCGGATGTTCTGCGCTACGGTCAGTGAGCTGAAAAGCGCGCCGTTCTGGAAGAGGACGCCCCAGCGGCGCTGGATCGCGCGCTGCGTCGCCTCGTCCGCCGACCACAGGTCGTGGCCGAAGATCTCGACCGTGCCGCCTTCCGGCTTCTTGAGGCCGATCATGCTGCGCAAGAGCACGGACTTGCCGGTGCCCGAGCCGCCGACGAGGGCAAGGATCTCGCCGCGGCGCACGTCGAGGTCGAGCCCGTCATGCACGACTTGCGGCCCGAAGCGGGTGACCAGCCCACGCACGCGGATGATGGGGCCCCCGTCCGCCACGGCTAGATCCTGATATAAGAGAAGAAGATCGAGAATGCTGCGTCGGCGACGATCACGAGGAAGATCGACTCGACGACGGATTTCGTGGTCAGGCGGCCGACGCTCTCGGCGCTGCCCTGCACCTGCAGGCCCTCGAAGCACCCGACCATGGCGATCAGGAAGGCGAAGAACGGCGCCTTGACGATGCCGACCCAGAACATGCGCGGGATGATCGCTTCCTTGAACTGGGTGACGAACTGCGCGCTCGAAATGTCGAGCACGACCAGCGCCATGATGGCGCCGCCCAGCAGCGCCATCATGTCCGCGAAGAAGGCAAGCAGCGGCAGCGCCACCATCATCGCCAGGAGCCGCGGCAGCACCAACACCTCGATCGGGTCGAGGCCGAGCGTGCGCAGCGCATCGACTTCCTCATTGACCTGCATCGTGCCGATCTCGGCGGTGAAGGCGCTGCCCGAGCGACCCGCGACCATGATCGCCGTCAGCAGCACGCCGAGCTCGCGCAGCACCGATACGCCGAGCAGGTTGATGGTGAAGATCTCGGCGCCGTAGGCGCGCAGCTGTTCGGCCCCCTGGTAGGCGAGCACGACGCCGATCAGGAAGGACAACAGGCCCACGATCGGCATGGCGTCCAGGCCGATGCGTTCGACATGGCTCAGAAGGGAAATGAACCGCAGCTGCCGCGGACGCGCGATGGTGCGCAGCAACACCAGCGCGACGACGCCGAAGAACGACACGAGGGCAAAGGCGCGCTCGACGAATTCGAAAGTCGCGTGGCCGACGCGCTCGACCATCGCGCGGATCGGCGGAATCAGCGGGCGGGCGAGCGACTTGCGTTCCTCGATCACGGGCGTCATGCGACGCAGCAGCGCAGCCTGCGCTTCGCTCTGGCCGGCGAGCTCCAGGTGCGTGCCCGCGCCTTCGGCATGCCGCATGAAGCGGAAAAGGATCCACGCGCCCGCCGCATCGAGTGCGGTGACCTCGCTGAAATCTACGCGCAGGCGGCGTACGCCGCCGGTCTCGATGGCGGCGAGCTGGGTCGCGAGCAGATCGGCGCCGGCGAGCGTCCATGGCCCGGCGAGGCGCAGGACCATGGCCTCACCTTCGCGCGCGAGCGCGAACGATCCGGAAGCGGTCAGCGTCTCGGTGATCAGGTGCGCGCTTCCTTTCGCGCCGCGTGCGCTTCGGCGAGCACGCACAGGATCTCGAACATCATGGTCGCGCCGACGAGGGCGGTCGTGCCGCCGGAATCGAAAGGCGGCGAGACCTCGACGACATCGCCGCCGATCAGGTCAAGCCCGCGCAGCCCGCGCAGCATCTGCTGCGCCTCGAAGGTGTTGAAGCCGCCCACTTCCGGCGTGCCGGTGCCGGGCGCGTAGACCGGATCCAGGGAGTCGACATCGAAGCTGATGTACGTAGGGCCGCACCCGACGACACGCCGCGCCTCGGCGATCACCTTCTCGGGGCCGAGGCGGAAATACTCTTCGATGGTGATGACGCGGATGCCTTGCGCCAGCGCCCAGTCGAGATCGTCGGCAGCATAGAGCGAGCCGCGGATGCCGATCTGCACCGTGCGCTTCGGGTCGAGCAGGCCCTCTTCGACCGCGCGGCGGAACGGCGTGCCGTGCGTGTACTTGAAATCGCCG
>DATAAP010000047.1:0-12051 GCA_036260035.1 Alphaproteobacteria bacterium
GTAGATCTCGCCGAAATTCATCGGCGTGGCGTTGGCGCCCATGGCGTTGATCGCGGAGACGAATACCTTGGTCGGGATGGTGCGGATCTTGAGGCCCTTGAGGTCCGCGGGCTTAGTGACCTCCTTCTTCGCCGTGACGACGTTGCGGTAGCCCCAGCTCACCGACCAGGCGAGGACCTTGAAGCCTGCCTTCTCCATATCCTGCTCGAGCTCCTTGCCGACCGCGCCGTTGAGCACGTCATAGGCGTGGTCGTAACTCTTCCAGATGAACGGCAGGCCGAGCACGCCGATGCGCTTCACGAAGGACGCGTACTCCGCCGGGCCGCCGGTTGTCGCCGAGGCGCCGGAGCCGAGCCGCATCGCCTCGATCACTTCGCGCGTCTGGCCGAGCTGGCTGTTCGGAAAGAGCTTCGCCTCAACGGTGTCGGAATGGGTGTTGACGTAGTTCATGAACACCCAGGCGAGCATGGTGTTGTCGACGCCGATGTCGTTCGGCCCAGCAGTGTGGATGCGGATGAGTTTCTTGGTTTGCGCCATCGCCGGTCCCGCGCCGAGCGCGAGCGCGCCGAGCACGAGTGCAGCTGCCAGCTTCCTGTAGACCGTCATCGTGTTTCCTCCTGTCATCTGGTTATTGATGCGACGTGCCTGATAGTCTTGATGAAGCGGGCTTTGCGCTTCGGCTCGGCCTCAGCCGCGCGCAGCTCTAGCGCGGGCGTGAGGTCGCGCGCCGTGCCCTTCAACAGGCGCTGCATCGCCTGGTCTGCTCCTTCAGGATCGCGCTGCCGGATAGCCACCACCACGGCCCGGTGCTCGGCCAGAGAGTTCTCGTAAGACTCGCGGGCATCCGAGCTGATTTGGATTAGCGAGAGCAGCGCCGTACGAATCGTCATGGCGAGCCGGATCAACAGCGGATTGCCGGATGCAGCGATGATCCCTTCATGCAGGGCGAGGTCGTGGCGGCAGCAACTTTCGAGATCGTGGGGAAGCGAGGCGGCCATATCGCGATAGGCGTTCTCGATCGCGACGATCTGGGCGGGTGTGGCGCGCTGCGCGGCCAACCGCGCGGCGGCGGGCTCGAAGATCATGCGCGCTTCCAGCAGCACGATCAGGAATTCGGGATCGGGCGGCGCCGCCGCCATCCAGCGGAGCACATCGGGATCGAGGACGTCCCAGTGCGCCTTGCCTAGCGCCGTGGTGCCGCGGCGCGCCCGCGCTTCGACCAGCCCCTTGCGCGCGAGCGCGTTCAGCGCTTCACGCAGCGAGGGGCGGCTGATCCCGTGCCGGCGGGTCAGCTCCATTTCCGTCGGCAGGCGCTCGCCCGGCGCAACCGCGCCCGAGACGATCTGCTGGCCGATTTTGTCGAGGACGCTGTCCGCTTTCCGAGGTCGGCCGGCAGGCTGCCGGGCCGGCGCGTATGCGCCGTTCCGACTTCTTTTCCTCCCCATCATCGAGTTCGTGCTCAGCGCTTATTAAGTCGAACATATATTCTTAATTGTCTGACCAGAAGTCAACGAGCATGTCTCGCCCCAGGGTCAACGCGGCCGAGGAGCCGAAACGCGGGACGCGCGCAGGCGTTGCAGCCTTTGCAAGGAGACCGCATGATCCGCAAGCTCGCTTCGGACCGGTATCGGCTCTATTCGCGCAAGAAGGATCCTCGCACCGGCAAGCGCCGCAATCTTGGCACGTTCGACAGCCGCAAGGCGGCCGAGAAGCACGAGCGCGCGGTTCAATTCTTCAAACGCCGCGGCTGAGGAGAAGACCATGGCAGCAAGACGCCGCACTGCACGCCGTCCCGCTGCGAAGAAGACCGGGCGCCGCTGGTCGGCGCGCGTGACGCAGCGCAGCAGTGCGCTTGACCTCGAATCGAACGTGTTCAAGTCGCGCGACCCGCGCCGGATCGCGCTGTTGCTCAAGCGCTCGGCGGAGCGCAGCCGTCGGCGCAAGGCCAGGCCGTTTCAATCCGCCATGTCGCTGCTGAACTTCTACATCAACCGAGCCGGCAAGGCGCTGTCCGCGCGCGACAAGCGCGTGCTCGAGCGCGCCAAGGGCGAGCTGCGCGCCGTATTCGGGCGCGCGTGAGCGGCTGCCATGGCGTCGCACGAGCAGGCAGTTAGCACTGAGCCCGACTGTTGCGCCGCGAATGCCCCTTAGGTGACTCTAGACCGCCCCCAGCCCGGCTGTCCGCATGCCCTCCAAGAAGTGCTCCATCAAGTGGGGGCTCTGGTAGGGAACACTTGCTCTTATCCAATCGATCGAGAGCTGGGGTTGCTCGCGTCGTACTGTTGCAAGGAGCGAGCGAGCCTCATCGATCTGGCCTGCCTTCGCTAGGCTCGCACAGCGCAAGCGCTGGGCCCCGTGAAAGCCTGGGCGTAACCGCAGGGCCTCCGCGGTGTATCGCGCGGCTTCGACAAATTGCCCAACCGTGTAGTGAGCGACCGCCATGGCTCCCAGGAACAGCGCCATCTCCGGGTCCAATGGGCTGAGCCGGATGGCCTCTTCCCCATGTTCGATGGCCTCGCGATCCCGCCCGGCAAAAGCGAAGATGTGGCTGAGGTGAGCGTTAGCGGCGGCGGAGTTCGGGTTGAGGCTGACCGCCCGGCGGAACGCTGCGACCGACTCTTCGGTGCGCCTTTCCATCATCGCCCAGTAGCCTAGTGCGATGTGCCCCCAGGAATCGCGATCATCGAGCGCGATCGCTCGCGTGGCGTGTTGGTGGCCGGCGAGGAGCCCTTGCTCGCGCTCAACCCACCCCATATGCGCAGCAAAGACGAGGCGAAACCCCAGTAGACTTCGAGCTGGCGCGTAGTCAGGATAAGCCTCGACGGCGTGTTTCAGGACGCTCACTGCTGCCTCATGATCCAGGGGCGTCAGCCGCCAGAAATGGGATTGAGCGCGAGCCACCAGGTCCCAGGCCCCGAGGTCGTCCGCAGAACGCGATAGAGCGCGAAGGCCCTCCGCTGCCAGCATGCACGGCTCGATGGCTCCGGCGACGCTGCGGGTGATCTCGTCCTGCACGGCGAAGATGTCGCCAAGTTCCCGGTCGTAGCGTTCGGCCCAGTGATGGCCGCCGGTCATCGCATCTATGAGCTGCGCGCTGATGCGGAGCCGCTTGCCGGCCCGGCGCACGCTGCCTTCGAGCACGTAGCGTACGCCAAGCTCACGTGCGACCTGCTTCACGTCGACGGGTTGGTGCTTGTAGACGAACGTCGAATTGCGCGCGATGACGAACAGCCAGCGAATACGGGAAAGGCTCGTAATAAGGTCCTCGGAGATTCCGTCGGCGAAGTGCTCCTGATCTGGATCGCCGCACATATTCGTGAATGGCAAGACAGCGATCGATGGCCTGTCCGGGAGCGCCAGAGCCGGTCTTGAGCGGTTCGGAACGCCGGCTGGCGCCTGCGGGCCGGGGTTTTCTTCCTGCACGGCGGCGACAAAGCGAAGGCCCCTGCGCGGCAAAGTCCGGATCAGGCGCTGCGCCTCGCCGCTGTCGCCGATAGCGGCCCGGGCGGCATTGATGCGCGTGCCCAGCGCCGACTCGGAGACGATGCGCCCATGCCATACGAACGCCAGCAGATCGTCCTTGCTGACCACGCGCTCACGGTTCTGGACGAGATAGACCAATAGGTCAAAGACCTGCGGTTCGACTGCCACGAGCCGGGTTTCGCGACGCAACTCACGGCGATCCGTGTCGAGGACGCAATCTTCGAACAGGTAACGCAAGTTGCTGCTCCGATTGGCCGCATGGCGCGGACGGGCGAGCCTAGCACAGTGCGTGTGGAGCAAAAATCAAGAGAACCGTAATGACAGGATAAGAGGCTCTGAAAGCGCCGGCGCTGGACGTTTGGCACCCTGTTGCGGCGTTGAAACGCGGAGCAACACGGGCGTGAAGGAAGCTATGAGTGCGAGAGAGACCAGGTTGGGGGCAGCGCTCTGCCTCGGAGCATTGATTAACCTCGGTGCAGCATTCGGTGCGCGTGCGGACGTCGTCGTCGACTGGAATGCGAAGGCTGAGGCGATTGCGGTCGAAAAGCGGATGTTGCCGCCCCTGAATGCGCGCGTCATGGCCATCATGCACGTCGCCATGTTCGAGGCCGTGAATGCCATCGAGCGCCGATATACTTCTTACCGGCTCAACCTCGCCGCCGAACGCGGCGCTTCAAAGGAGGCGGCTGCCGCTGTGGCGGCGCACGCCGTGCTGGTTCTGCTGCATCCGGACCAGGAAAAGGTTCTCGACGCCAGTCTCCTGGCTTCGCTCCAGCAGCTTCCTGACGATTGGGCCAAGGCGAGCGGGATCGTTGTTGGCAGGAAGGCCGCCATTGAGATCCTGGCATGGCGCGCTACCGACGGTGCACACGCACTAGAAAGCTATCGCCCGCACACCGCCCCGGGTGTCTATGTTCCTACCACGATTCCGGTCAGCTCGACTTACGGAAACGTTGCGCCTTGGGCCATGACATCCGGTTCGCAATTCCGACCGCCGCCGCCACCGCCGCTGGATTCGGCGGACTGGACGAGGGACCTCAACGAGATCAAAGAGATCGGCGGTCGCGCCAGCAGCAAGCGCAGCGCCGAGCAGACCGATATCGCCCGCTTCTGGTTCGTCACCGGTCCGCAAGCCTGGAATCCGATCGTGCGGCAGCTTGCGGCCATCAAGAGGCTCGACATAGTCGATAGTGCGCGGCTGTTTGCGCTGGTGGCGATCGCCACGGATGACGCTTTCATCGCCGTGTTCGAGGCCAAGTATCACTACAACTTCTGGCGGCCTATCACCGCCATCCGCAATGCTGATTCCAGCAACAATTCTGCGACGCCGCGCGATCCGGCATGGCTGCCGCTTGGCGATACACCGATGCATCCGGAATACCCGTGCGCGCATTGCATAACCTCAACGACCGCGGCGGCAGTGCTGCAGTCCGTGTTCGGCAACGAGATCCCCGAGGTGTCAATGACCAGCGCGACCGCACCCGGCATCACGCGGCGATGGACGCGCCTTCAGGACTATGCCGACGAGGTCGCGATGGCGCGCATCTATGCCGGCTTCCACTACCGCTTCTCGAATGCCGCCGCCCAGGAAATGGGCCGCAAGATAGCGGAACTCACCGTGCAAACTCAGCTGCGCCGATTGAGTGCATCGACGACACCGGCGCGTTGAGGAGCAACCCGGTGACAGATGCATCCCGACATGACGCTTGGCATGCCGGTGACCGCTACGAAGCCTATATGGGACGATGGAGCCGTCAGCTCGCGCCACGCTTTCTCGACTGGCTCGCGGCGGCGAACGGCTTGGATTGGCTGGACGTCGGCTGCGGAACTGGGGCGCTCTCGGCCGCCATCCTGGCGCGGTGCAATCCCGCGAATCTGATTGCCATAGATCAGTCCGAAGGCTTCGTCGCGATGGCCCGAGCAACGGTGCCGGATCGGCGCGCAGAGTTCCGGGTTGGAGACGCCCATACTTTGGAGATGGACACCGGCAGGCGGGACGTCATTGCTTCGGCGCTGGTGCTGAACTTTATGGCCGACAAGCACAGGGCGCTCGTTGAGATGAAACGGGTGGCCCGCGTCGGCGGCATGGTTAGCTTCTATGTTTGGGACTATCCCGGTGGCGGCGTGGAGTTCATCCGCGCTTTTTGGGATGCCGCAGCGGCCCTCGATGCTGCTGCTCGGGACCTCACTGAGGACAAGCGCTTTTCCTTTTGCACGCCTGATGGTCTGGCTGGCCTGATGAGGGGTGCCGGCTTGACACGCATCGAATGTGCGCCGATCGAGATTCCGACGCTCTTCCAAGACTTCGAGGACTATTGGAGCCCATTTACCTTGGGTGCAGGGCCCGCGCCGGGCTATTGCGCGAGTCTCCTTCCGGCTGCCCAGCAGCGCTTGAAAGAAAGGCTGCATGACAGTCTTCCTCGGAAGCAGGACGGATCGATCCCCCTAAGGGCGAGAGCGTGGGCAGTCAGGGCTATTGTCGCTTGATTCCGGGCCAGAAATTTAACGACCGCCAACAGACGCGATACGAGTTCGCGACCTAGTCCCGCGCTTCCGGTTCGTGTCAGACTGCCCGCGGCATGCGAACCGGAGGAGAAGATGGCCTCGCAGCAGACGGTCGTGACCGATGCGCTCTATGAATACATGCTGAGCGTGTCGCCGCCTGAGCCGGACGTGCTCCGCGCCTTGCGCGAGGAGACGGCCGGAATGAAGTTCGATTTCTGGCAGATCACGCCGCTGCAGGGGCATTTCCTGACCATGCTCGTCGAGCTCCTGGGTGCTCGGCGGATCATCGAGGTCGGTGTCTATACCGGCTACAGCTCGATCTCGATGGCCCGCGCACTGCCGGAGGACGGCAAGCTCATCGCCCTCGACATCAGCGAGGAATTCACCGCCGTTGCGCGGCGCTACTGGAAGCTTGCGGGCGTGGAAGGCCGCAGCGAGCTGCGGCTCGCCCCCGCGGTTGAGTCGATGGACGCGATGCTCAAGGCAGGCGAGGCGGGCAGCTACGACCTGATCTTCGTCGACGCCGACAAGCCGAACTACGTGAACTACTACGAGCGCGGGCTGCAGCTGCTGCGGCCCGGCGGCCTGCTGTTGGTCGACAACACGCTGTTCTCCGGCCGCGTGCTCAACCCGGACGACCCCAGCCTCGAGCCGTGGCGGCGCGAATGGACGCTCGGCGTCATGGAATTCAACCGGGCGGTCCGCGACGACAAACGCATCGCGCTGGCAATGACGCCGATCGGCGACGGCCTCACTTTCTGCCGCAAGCGGTGAGGCTCAGACGAGGCTGGCGTCCAGCGTAATCTTGGTGTTGAGCAGCTTCGAGACCGGGCAGCCGGCCTTCGCCTTGTTCGCGAGCTGCTCGAATGTTGCCTTGTCTGCGCCGGCAATTTTCGCACGCAACGTCAGGTGCACGGAGGTGATGGCGAAGCCGTCGCCCTGCTTCTCCAACGTCACGTCGGCGCGCGTGTCCATCTGATCGGCCGTAAGCTTCGCTTCGCCGAGGATCAGCGACAGCGCCATGGTGAAGCAGCCGGCGTGGGCGGCGCCGATCAGCTCCTCCGGGTTGGTGCCGGGCTTGCCCTCGAAGCGGCTAGCGAAGCCGTATGGGTAATCCTTGATCGCGCCGCTCTGAGTCGAGATCGTACCCTTGCCGTCCTTGAGGCCGCCTTTCCAGACAGCGGAGCCATAGTTCTTCATCGCGTGTCTCCTCGCATCGGCCCCCGGCGCCGAGTGTGCCGAGCGGGAGCCGGTACGGCAAGGCGACTCACCAGGCCGTGCTCAAAGCCTCGTCGACGCAAGCTGGACGAAGGCGAAGTAGTTTGCGGCGAGCTGCCGCAGAGCTCCGCTGCTGCTATTGTCTGCACATGACGAATCAGGCCGATGCAATCCATCTCGTCGGTGGGGAAAGAACCGCTGTCGTTCGACGCGGCGGGTTTGTGATACGAGAGGCGGGCCCGTGGAGCGGCTCGGTCCACAATCTGCTCCGCCACTTGGATGAGGTCAGCTTCACCGAAGCGCCCCGCGTCGTCGGCAACGGTTTCGACGACCAAGGCCGCGAGGTCCTCACCTATATCGAAGGCGAGATCATCAACCCGGCTCCCTGGTCGGATGACGCCGTTCACGAACTGGGACGCATGATTCGCCGTCTGCACGATGCAACGGCCTCCTTCCGGCCACCGGCGGATGCCGTCTGGCGCCCGTGGTTCGGGCGCGAGGTCGGCGTGCCGGACATCATCGGGCACTGCGACGCCGCGCCCTGGAACATCGTTTCGCGACACGGCATGCCGATCGCCCTGATCGATTGGGAGGCGGCAGGACCTGTTGACCGTCTGACTGAGATCGCCATGGCGGCTTGGAACAACGCCCAGCTCTACGATGATGACGTCGCGGAGATGAACGGCCTGCCGAATATCGGTCGCCGCATGCGCCAGGTGCGCATTTTCGCCGATGCGTATGGGTTGGCGGCCAGCGAGCGGCATCGGCTCGCCTATAGGATCATCGAGTTCGCCGCCCAAAGCGCTGCGAATGAGGTGGTCGAGCAGCAGATCACGCCGAAAACCGAACATGCTCCGCGCGTCTGGGGCATTGCATGGCAGACGCGCAGCGTCGCGTGGCTGATCCGCAACCGTGATGCCCTCGAGGCCGTCCTGACGTGAAGCTCGCTCGGTCCGCGACGGTCGGGAATGAGCCCTTCGCACCTGAGCCGGCGGAGGCCTGTAACTAGCGGATCAGCGCGCGCAGCTTCGACGAGATCAAGTCGGCGCCGAGCACCAGCACCAGGATGACAATGACGCAGGTCGCGGTATCCTCGTAGCGGAACAGCTTCATCGAGCTGATCAGCTCGAAGCCGATGCCGCCCGCGCCGACCATGCCGAGCACGGTGGAGACGCGGATGTTGGTCTCGAAGCGGTAGAGGATCACGCCGATCCAGGCCGGCAGAACCTGCGGCAGCACGCCGAAGACGATGCGCTGCAGGGTGCCTGCACCAGCAGCGCGCAGCGCATCGAGCGGCCCTTCGTCGATCTCTTCGATCGCCTCGGCGAAGAACTTGCCAAGCATGCCGGCGCCGTGCACCGCGATCGCCAGCACGCCGGCGAACGGCCCGAGGCCCACCGCAGCGACGAAGATCAGCGCCAGGATGATCTCGTTGATGCCGCGCATGACGTTCAGCACCTGACGCAGCGCGTGAAAGATCCCGGCATGCGGCGACAGATTGCGCGCGGCAAAGAAGCAGACGGGAAGAGCCAGCACCACGCCAAGCAGGGTGCCCCAAAGCGCGATCTGCACCGTCTCCACCGCCGGGTGCAGCAGGTTCTGCGCATACGCCCAGTTGGGCGGCAGCATGCGGCCGAGAAAGTCGGCGATCCATGGCCAGCCGGCGGCAAGCGTCGATACGCTGAGCTGCGTGCCGTCGGCGGCCCACCACAGCACTGCGACGGTCGCCGCAGCGACCGGCAGCATGATCCACCAGCCGAGCGGCCCGCGCGGCGGGTTGGCGACGAAACGCAGTCCGACGAGGGTCATGTCACGCCTCCATCTCTCGGCGAGCCGCCTCGACCTCGGCGCTGCGGGTGCGGCGCTCGTGGATGCGGCTCGCGGCGTCCAGAATGTTCGGGTCGTCGAGGCCAGGGTAGATGCGGCGGATTACGTCGGCGGTGACGCCGACGGGCAACCCGTCATAGACGACCTCGCCGCCCGAGAGGCCGACGATGCGTTCGCCGAACTCGAGCGCGTAATCAATCTGGTGCAGGTTGCACAGCACCGCAATGTTCGACTCCTTGCAGCTCTGCTTTAGATAATTTAGCACCACGCGAGACGTCTTCGGGTCGAGGCTGGCGACCGGCTCGTCGGCGAGCATCACCTGCGGCTGCTGCGCCAGCGCGCGCGCGATGCCGACGCGCTGCTGCTCACCGCCACTGAGCCGGTCGGCGCGGTTCGTCGCCTTGTGGACGAGGTTGACCTGCTCCAGGCAGTGCATCGCGATCCGGACGTCGGTCTCAGGGAAGAGCTGCAGGATAGTGAGCAGAGGCGGCAGGTCGGCCATACGGCCGACCAGCACGTTCTTCAGCACGGAGAGGCGCTTCACCAGGTTGTGCTGCTGGAAGATCATGGCGACCTTGCGGCGGAGCATGCGCAGGTCGCGCGCGTTCGACGCAAACGACGCGCCGTTGATGATCACTTCGCCTTCGCTCGGCGTCGTCAGCCGGTTTATGCAGCGGAGCAGGGTTGACTTGCCCGCCCCGCTGGGGCCGAGGATGACGACGAACTCGCCGGGGGCGAAGGACAGGTTAACCTGGCGGAGCGCCTCGTAATTGCCGTAGCGCTTGCCGAGGCCGCGGATCTGAATCATGGCGCCTCCCGCTTGCGGCCCGTGCAGGCCGTTACTTCTGCTTCTTCAGGTCGATATTCGCGAGCTTCGCGGTCTCGCGCACGACGTCGTAGGCGGAATCGCTGGTCTCACGGAAGCCGTTGAGCTTGCCCTGGTCAGACCAGTTGAGCTCCTTGATGCCGAGGAAGGCGGCCTTGACCTTCTGCTTGAGGTCGTCTGGCAGGTCCTTGCGCCAGACCATCGGCGATTCCGGGATCGGCGCCGAGCGCCACACGACGTGGATCTGGTCCGCCTTGATGTGGCCCTTGGCGATCGCCGCGTCGAGAATGCGATCGGCGATCGTCGCCGCATCGACCTTGCCGTTCGCGACGGCGACCGCGTTGGCGTCGTGCGCGCCGGTGAAGATCACGTTCTTGAAGTCGCGCTTCGGCTCGATGCCGGCCTTGAGCAGGCCCGCGAGCGGGAATGCATAACCCGAGGTCGAGGCAGGGTCGACGAAGGCGAAGTTGCGGCCCTTGAGGTCGTCGATCGTCTGGATGCCGCTGGTTTTCAACGTGATGATTTGGCTGTGATAGTAGGTGCGGCCCGCCTTCGCCGTCTCGGCGATCACGAAAGCCTCGACAGGCGTTACCGTCGTGGCTAGCACGTAGGAGAACGGTCCGAGATAGGCGATGTCGAGATGCTTCGCGCGCAGCGCCTCGATGACGCCGTTGTAGTCGGTCGCCACGAAGCCCTGCACCTTCATGCCCAGGTTCTTCTCCAGCGCGTCGAGGATGTCCTTGCTCTGCGCCAGCATGGCGCGCGAGTCCTCCGACGGGATCAGTCCGACCTTGAGGACCTGAGCGTCGGCCGTCGCAGAGAGCGTCAGCGCCGCGGCGCCGATCAGGGTTGCCAAATATCTGCGTATCGTTTTGATCATTATTTCCTCCCGGGGCTTGGTTCCTTCAGTCGCGATTAAGTCGTCTGCTCCTCGTGACAACTTTATGTGACGGTTTCTAGCGCGCGGCGACGCTGCGCAGGGGCGGTCCTCCCGCGCCGATGAGCTCTCGCCGGCCGATGTAATTGCGGCCGCGGTCGCCGGCGAAAGCGGCGTCGACCAGGCGCTCCCAGTCCTCGGCGGCAACGCCGTGCTGCGTGACGTCCGTCGCGATGCCAAGCCCGTGCAGCAGCGCTTCCAGCTGACGAGCGCCGCGTTCGAGGTCGGCGCCGAAGATCCGCTGCAGGGCCGCGTCGCAGTCGCGCGAGACGCCGATGGCGCCCCGCATCACCATCGGTAGGCTAAACGAGCAGGCGATGCCGTGCGGCGTGCCGTGGTGCAGGGTGAGGTGATAGGACAGAGAGTGCGCGAGTGCCGTGCGCGTGTTGGAGAAGGCAAGGCCGGCCATGAGCGCAGCTTTTGCCATACGCGACCGCAGCGCGACATTGCGCAGGTCACCCGCGAGGCGCGGCAGCACGTCGATCGCCTCGCGCGCGGCGGTCTCCGCCAGCGCGCTCGACACCGGGTTCGCATGCACGTTCCAAATACTCTCCAGCGCGTGCGAGAGCGCGTCTAGGCCGGAGCTTACGGTGACGTCGCGCGGCGCATCGACGGTCAGCAGCGGGTCGATCAGCGCCACCGCCGGATAGAGCGAAGGGCGCGATAGCGAGTATTTCTTCTTGGCGTCGGTGTCCCACACGGTGGCCCAGCAGGTGACCTCGCTGCCGGTGCCGGCGGTGGTGGGCACGGCGATGATTGGCAGAGCGCGAAGCTGATCAGCGCCGCGCCCGGTTTCCAGAAAGGTTCTGACCCGCGAAAAGTCGTCGCCGGCGGCGGCGAGAACCTTCGCCGCGTCCATCACCGAGCCGCCGCCGATCGCGACGATCGCGTCGACCGGTCGGCCGTTCAGACTGGCGCAGGACTGGGCAAGCGTACGGAAATCCGGGTTGGGCCCGATATTGCGGATCGTGGCGGACGGCCGCCCGGCTAGCGAGGCTGCGCGCTGTGCAATGGCATCGAAAGCGGGCTCGCCATAGGTCACAAGGCAGTAGGGCACCCTTACGAGATCGGCGAGCTGGTCGAACTCGCCGGCGCCGAAACGGATGTCGACGGGATTGCTGTAGCGCCACATGCGGGCCGCGCTGCCTCCGATGTTCTTCGTTGCAGTCAAGTCTGCGCGCGGGGCATGCTATAAATCCAATTCAAATTATTTGGCCTATCGATAGAGAAAATCTATGCGACACAGCCAGCTTCG
>DATAAP010000048.1:0-5189 GCA_036260035.1 Alphaproteobacteria bacterium
GCGACATCTGGCGCTTCGACGTCGATACCGCCGTGCTGCTGGTGGACGGCCGCGCCATCCACCTCACCGTGCGCGAGGCAGCCATCGCCGGCCTGCTGCTGAAGCACATCGGCAAGCCGATCCACCGCGACCGCCTCATCATCGCGATGTACGGCGACGACGAACCGGGCGGTCCGGACAAGGCGCTCGAAGTTCATGTCTGCCACATCCGCCGCAAGCTGCGCGACACGCGGCTGCGGATCGTCCCGCAGTACGGGTTCGGCTACGCGATCACGATCGGGCCCAAGGAGCAGCGATGGACCACGCCAGGATGCTCGAACAGCTGGTGGCGCACGAAGGCGTCCGGCTGAAGCCGTATCGCTGCCCCGCCGGCAAGCTCACCATCGGCATCGGCCGGAACCTCGACGATGTCGGCCTCACGCGCGGCGAGGCCTTCATGCTCGCCAGCAACGATATCGTCCGAACCGAGGCGCTGCTCGAGAAGCTCGCGGTCTGGGGAGCGCTGGGCGATGTCCGCCAGCGCGTGCTGTGCGACATGGCCTTCAACATGGGAGTCGCCGGGCTCATGCAGTTCCGCAAGATGTTCGCCGCCATCGAAGCGCAGGACTTCGCGCGCGCGGCCGACGAGATGCTCGCCAGCGCATGGGCGAAGCAAGTGCCGGGCCGGGCAGACAAGCTCGCCCGGATGATGCGAACCGGACACGACGTTTAATAGGGGAGGGCAATGAGCCTGCAAGACGATTTCCGCAAGGCAGAGGGCAAGCTCGAGGCCGTCGACGAGTACGGCGCCGACGCCGATGCGAAGGTCCGGGGCCTCATGAGGAAGCACGGCGTGAAGATCGCGGTCGGCATAGCGGTCGTCGGCGGCCTGCTGCTTCTGGGGCTCTAATGGGCGCACTCGCCGCGTTACTGCCGGCGCTGCTGCCGAAGCTGCTCGATCTGCTCGAGCCGTTGATCCCCGATCCCGCGGCCAGAGAGAAGGCCGTCCAGTCCATCCTCGGCATGCTGATGGATGCGGACAAGGGCCAGATGGCGGTCAATGCGGAGGAGGCGAAGAGCGCGAATCTCTTCGTCGCTGGATGGCGCCCCGCGATCGGGTGGACGTGCGCTGCGGCCCTGTGTTTCGAGTTCCTGATTTCACCCTTGGCTCAGTGGGGCGGCTTCATGGTCGGCCATCCCATCCCGAAGCCGCCGACGCTCTCCGAGCATCTGTGGGAGCTGCTCACGGGCATGCTCGGACTCGGCGCCCTGCGCTCGCTGGAGAAGATCAAAAAGGCGGCGCGCTAGATCCGCTGGCAGGCCGGTCGCCTGCTTCCCTCGGCGCGCAGGGGTTACGGCGCGCCATCTCTCCCCTGTTTAACTCGCCCCGGCCGCTGAAAAGCGGCCGGGGCTTTTTTGTTTCCGAACCGCATCATCCTCACCAATGCGGCAGATCGCGCAATGCGCAGGTGCAATTCGATCGGACTTGCCTGTCATCATAGATGACCGGCGTATAGCGTAGGGCTTCGCGCAGGCGTGGCCGCCGTTGCACGATCGCGGATTGTTGTAAAAATCGATCTCGGCGCCATCTCCCATCGAAAGGACGAAGCCGGCCTCAACAAGGCGCGGCGGCGCCAGCGCCGTCGATCGAGCACCAGCGCCCGTCGCTCGGGTCTCCGCGCCATGCATTGGATGGCGACACATCGGCACCAGCCGTGCGCTGGCTCACATCGCGGCATGCCGTTTCGCTGTATGATGCCGTCGTCCACTGGGAGAGGTTGAAATGCCCAAGGACACATTCCGCGTCATAGCGACATCGCTGAATCTCCGCTCGGCGCCGGAGAGGGCGCCGGAAAACATCCTGGCCGTTCTCAGCCGCGGCCAGCTCGTCGAGCGCATTTCCGGCGCAAAAGGCGCGGAGTTCTGGCGCGTGCGCACGAATCTCAGCGGCGTCGACGTCGAGGGCCACGTCGCCGCGGAGTTCCTCACGCCCGTTCTCGATGCGCCCGCACCCGGCGCCGTGCCGGCAGCGCATCTCGCCGAGAACCGTCCCAACATCACCCGCGATGCGCCGCCCAACGCCTTTCCGATCGGTGAGCGGGACCGGCCGAGCTGCCCGCCGAAATCGCTCGCCGACATCGCCGACTGGCTCGATGTCGAGCACAGCCGTCGCTACCGGCCGGTGCCGGACGGACCCACCTTCTGCAATGTCTATGCGCACGACTATTGTTATCTGGCCGATGTCTACCTGCCGCGCGTGTGGTGGAATCCGGCTTCGCTCGCCGACCTGCTTGCGGGCAAGAACGTCAAGGCCGCGACCGGCACGACGCACGAGCTGCGCGCGAACGACATCTTCAACTGGCTGGATGCGTTCGGCACGAGCTTCGGCTGGCAGCGCGAGTTCGATCTGTCGGTGCTGCAGGACGCCGCGAACGCGGGCGAGGTCTGCATAATCATCGCCCAGCGCCGCGAGCTGGAGCGCCCCGGCCATGTGACGATGGTCGTCGCCGAGACCGGCGACCATCGCGCAACGCGCGAGAGGAACCGCGTGATCGCACCGCTGCAGACGCAGGCGGGCCGGCACAATTTCCGTTACGGGACGAGCCAGTTCTGGCTGGGCGCCGAGTTCCGCCAGTTCGCGTTCTGGCGGCACGCGGTGGCGGAGCGCTAGGCGCTGGACCGATGCGGAGCCGCTCACGCGATTCGCTTTCCCAGCCCAGCCTCTGATGTAAACGGCCCAGCTCCTGCGCGGTCAAAAACATCGTCATTGACCGCGCCGTCGGGCTTCAATGCCTCATCGCGCCGACGGCCTCCGTGCGCAGGACGGGCAGGCGGCGGATGGCTCTGGTCGGGCTGCAGGCACAAGGCCCGCGCGCGCTTTGCCGGCAAAGGTGATCCGGCTGCTGTGAGCAGACGCACGTCCCAGCTTTGAGACATTGGCGCATAGGCTGCTTGACGAGCCGCACAGCCGCCGGCCGCGGCGCCGTCGGGTCAGCTCCCGCGCTGCGCCGGCTTTACGTGGAACCGAGCTGGAGATAGTTTGGATTCGACACCGATAATGTGGAGGTGTAGCCTTCTTCTGGGAGGGGCGTGATGAACGGCCGGGAAAAGAAGGCTGTCCTCGCGGCACGAAGATCCTACGAGTGCGCCTTGGCTGCCGGCGCTGCAGAGGACATCGCCATCGATATCGCTTGCGCGGCGTACCGGGTCGCGCACCCCGCAATGAGCGATCTGCTCCTGCGCCGAACGGTGAGGACGGAGATCGTCCGCGCCGCCGATCCGCAGCCGCACGCGCAATTGGCGGGTTCTTCGCCCCTGGCGAAAAGCTCCGATGAGTCAGTACATCCCAAGAGTCATTAGCGACGAAGACTTTTCCGCGCTGCATCCTCGGTTCACCTGGATGCGGGATTATCTCGCGCGCGTCGCGCCGCCGGGCCGTCTGGCAGGCCGCCAGCACGTCGATCCCCTCGACCTGAAAGACGTGCTGCCGTTCATCAATCTCGTCGATGTGGCCAGGGAGAAAGCCGGACTTCGCTTTCGATTTCGGCTCGTGGGTTCGGCGCAGACCCAGATGGCCGGTCGGGAGATCACCGGGCTGTCGGTCGAGGAGGCCGTCCTCCCGGATTATGTGGACCGCATCCTGAGCAACATGCGGGCCGTCGTGGAGCACAAGGCGCCGGTCTACGACCGCTTTCCGACCGCGCATCTGGATCGGGAGTATCTCGATTCTGAACGGGTCTATTTTCCGCTGGCTTCGGACGGCGCGACCGTGGACATGCTCATCCTGATCCATGCCTACCCAGGCCACGAGCGAAGCGCCTGACGGCAATCGAGCGCATTCTGGCCGGGATCGATCGGCTGCTTCAGCGCGTCGCCGCCAGAGCCACTTCCTGTCTGATCCTGCGTCAATCGGGATCGTGCGTGCGGTCGGGCGATGCGCTGTTCGGCGCGCGGGCGCCGGTCTCCGGCCGCGCCACTGCCTCGAAAAGCCACTCGCATCGCGCGAACGATGTGGGGAGGCCGGTCGGGGCGCCACGCGCCTTCGCAGCGGCCGCTGCTTCAGCCGCGGTCGCGGGCGGGAGAGGCGCGCGCCGCGGCAAGCGCGCCCGTCGTCCAGAGGTCGTGCGCCATCGCCGCCAGCACGATGGCGAACAGGCTCACGAGCTCGCCGAACACGCGCATCTCGACGAGAACGCCGACGAGCATCATGGCGGCGAGCCACGGAATGGCGACGAGCGGCGTGTAGCGCAAGCCCGGGTGCCGCACGTAGCGGAGCCCGAAGATCAGCGGCAGCCAGAGGAATGCGAAATTGCTCAGCAGGCTCGGCCAATAGATGGGGTTGGCGAGATGCGACAGGTTCTTGGACAGGTTCGCGAAGGAGAGCGAGCCGGCCGCCACCGTCAGCGTGTCGGGCTGATTGCCGCCGTAGAGGGAGAGGACGAGCGCACGGCACGCCACCAGGATCGCGAGCTGCAGCAGCAGGCAGGCCACGATCCGCCCGTGCTGCGCCAGCGCGGCCCGGATCAGGTCGCCCGCGCGCCGGGACAGCGAACGGTCGGACCCGCGCAGCGCGTCCTGGATCAGCGGCCCGAAATGATAAAGGGCATAGATCGCCACGAGGAACAGCGCCGTCTCGCGGTTGAGTGCGGCCAGCACGAACAGCGCATGGAAGACGATCGTGCGCCCGGCGATCATCGCGAGCAGGCAGAGTGCGAAGAGGGCGAGCTGCGGAAGGTCGTAGGGATAGGCGAGGGGCCAGTTCCCGACCATCAGCAGATAGTTGTAGAGGCCCATCAGCGGCACGAGGAACGCGGCAAGCCGGGCGAACTTCTCGTCGCGCGTGAGCAGGCGGACCGACGCCGCGGTGGCCAATATGGCGATGAACAGCGATGCGAAGTTGAGGATCGTGAACGCGGTGAGCGCGCCGTTGTCGAAGGGTTTCGGCAGCGCGCCCAGCATGCCGATCTTCCCCAGCGCCCAGTGGATGCCCCCGCCGATCCAGGCCGTGAGCGCGCGATACTGGAACGGCAGCCGCTCCGTGCCGGCGATGTAGCGGTCGAGATCCATGTAGGTGGTCGTGCGCGTCGCATAGACAAGGCAGAAATGCGCGACGACTGCCGTCAGCAGCGCGAAGTAGCCGATCCTCCACCGGTGAGCACGAAGCCAGGCCATACCGTCTATCCCTTGCGCCGGCCCGATTGTGACGGGCG
>DATAAP010000049.1:0-8943 GCA_036260035.1 Alphaproteobacteria bacterium
TCAGCGGCCAGATCAAAGTATCCATTCTGCGCGCGAGCGGCGACGAGACGATCCTCGAGTTCATGGGCCGCGGTGCGTTGTGCGGCGAAGGCGCCGCATTCGACGGCCTGCCGCGCTTCTCCGGCGCCACGGTGTGGCGCGATGCGGAGCTCGTCGAGTTTGATGCGACGCAGCTCCGCGAACCTTTCGCGCGTGATCCGGACCTCGCGCTGTCGCTGCTGCGGATCACCGCGCTCAAGCAGCGTGTGCTCGCCGCGAAGCTCGCACAAGCCTACGCGCCGTCGCCTGAGGGACGCATCGCCGACTTCCTGCTGCGCCTCGGCGAGATCTACGCACAGCCCACGCCGCGCGGGCAGCAGATCCAAGTCTATCTAACACATGATCAGATCGCAGCCATGACCGGCACATCGCGCGTGACGGTCACGCGAACGTTGACCCGGTTGCGCAAGGCCGGCGCGATCGAAGTGAATGACGGACGGGTCTGTGTGCGCGACAGAGACGCCCTCAGGCGCGCATAGCCAAGCCTGTATCACCGGATACAGACGCTCGAAGAGTACGCCGATAGCCTTCCCGACAACAAGGAGATGCCCATGAACAAGGCCCACAATCCGGACTCGATCGCGCCGCCTTTCCGCAACATCTATTCGCACGGCATCGAACAGCCAGCGAACGCGCGGACGTTATGGATCTCCGGGCAGGTCGGCACGAGGCCTGACGGCACGATCGCGCCGGACTGCGCCGGCCAGGCCGAGCAGATCATGCAGAACATCGGCGCGATCCTCGCCGCCGCCGGCATGGGGTTCAGCGATCTGGTGAAGCTGAACAGCTATCTGGTGAATGCTGCCGATTTCCCAAACTTCGCGCCGGTACGCGCCAAGTACCTGGCCGGTGCCAAGCCGGCGATGACGTCGGTGGTCGTCACGGCGCTCGCGCAGCCGCAATGGCTGATCGAGGTCGAGGCGGTCGCGGCGAGATCCGGCTGAGTCGCTGCGCTGTGGCTGGATCGGCGCCGACCCGAGCAGAGCTCATCGCGCGGGCGCGCGCCCTAATCCCTGCGCTGCGCACGCGGGCAGCGGCTTGCGAGGCCGCGAAGCGCATTCCGGCGGAGACGGTCACGGACCTAATCGAAGCCGGCATTTTCCGCATTACGCGGCCTGCCAGCGCGGGCGGCTCTGCGATGAGCCCGTCCGTTCTCTGGGCGGTGACGCGGGAGATCGGTCGCGGCTGCGGCTCGACAGCCTGGATCGTCAGCTTGCTCGGCCTGCATCCGTGGCTTGTCGGCATGTTCGAGCCACGCGCCCAGGCCGAAGTCTTCTCTGGCGAAGCAATCGTGCCTGTTCTGACCGGCGGCGTCGGCCGCGACCTCAGCATCGTGCCTGTCAACGGCGGGTACGAGGTCAGCGGCCTGTGGCGCTATGCCTCGGGCATAGACATCGCGACCTGGGTGATTGCGATGGTGCCGATTGCCAAGGCCGGAGCGCCAGAGCCGCACCTCATCCTCGTGCCAGCCGATACATTCAGCATCGACCACGCAAGCTGGAACGTGCTCGGCATGCGCGGTACCGGCAGCAAGGATGTGCGGCTCGATCGAATTTTCGTGCCCGCGCACCGCACCCTCTCTTGGCTCGATGCGCAGCGCGGCGTCTATCCCGGCGCGAGTGTTAACCGCGAGCCGGCCTATCGCGCCCCACTTAATGGACTGTTCGCGATGTCCACGGCCGCCGCCGTAGTCGGCGTCGCCAGCGGCGTGGTCGACGACTTTGCGGAAACGGTACGCGGCCGCATTCCGGCCGGAACCGGCCAGCGTCAGATCGAGGACAAGGCCGCTCAGATCGAAGCGGGCTATTGCGCGGCGCAGGTGCACATGGCGTTCACCCTGCTCCAGCACGACGTGGACGAGATGATTGAGTTGGCCGCGCGCGAGGAACCATTCACGATGGAGCAGCGCGCGCGCTACCGCATCGATGCTGCGCTGATTTCGCGCACGGCGTTGGCTGCGGCCGACCGCATGTTCAACGTGATCGGCGGCGCCCTGCTTCCGACTGGCTCGCCCCTAGAGCGAGCGTTCCGCGACATCCACGCGATGGCCTCGCATTTCCTGTTGCAGCCGGAGCCCGCGGCCGAATTGCACGGCCGTGCGCTCCTCGGACTCCCGCTGCCCGCAGGTGCCCGAATCTAAACGTCCCTTGACCTTCCTATGTCCAGCCGGCAGCGTTGCAGTGCCGAACACAGGGGGACTCGATGCGAACATGTTACATTCGAGCCATTGCGCTGACGCTGCTTACGGTGTTCGGAGCGCTGGTGCCCAGTTCGGCGCGCGCGGAGCTGGTCTCGGAATGGCGTAGCGGGTACTACGCCTATGAGGGGCAGACCGACTTCTTCAGCGGCGTTCTGCTCGTTCCGCACCCGCTCAGCATCGAGCTCGGGGCGCTGGTAAGCAAGTATATCGGGGAGACCCAGAAGCAGCTCGACGAGCTGTTCACGGCTGTGGAGAGCATCGGCGTTCTCCTCTTCTTCGACGAAGCGGATGCGCTGTTCGGCGAGCCGACCGAGCCCGACCCTAACGGCCGCTACGGGCAGGACTTCATCCTGCTCGATCCTGAGACGCGCCGCTGGTTTGGGCAGATCTATTACGCGCAGCTCGACGGGATCTACGAACTCGACGGTACTTTCAGCGTGCCTGCGCCAGCGGGCTTCCTTCTATTCGCGGGAGGACTGGTGATGCTTGCGGCGCACCGCCGTGCCGCCGCTCAGCCGCGGCCGCGATAGGACGGCACGCCCTGGTCCGGCAGCCAGAGGCCCGCCGGGGGGCGGCCAGTCTGCCAGAACACGTCGATCGGGATGCCGCCGCGGGGATACCAGTATCCGCCAATGCGCAGCCAGCGCGGCTTGAGGCGGTCGACGAGCCGTCGCGCGATCGCGACCGTGCAGTCCTCATGGAAGGCGCCGTGATTGCGGAACGCGCCAAGGAACAGCTTCAGCGATTTGCTCTCGATCAGGAAGCGACGCGGCGCATAGTCGATGACGAGATGCGCGAAATCGGGCTGGCCGGTGATCGGGCACATGGACGTGAATTCCGGCGCCGTGAAGCGCACCAGATAGAGCGCGTCCGGATGCGGGTTTGGCACGCGCTCGAGCATTGCCTCCTCGGGGCGCTGCGGCGCCTTCACGTCGCGCCCGAGCTGCTTGAGCCCGATGTCGATCGATTTCGTCATGGCCGGTGTCATAGACGGCCGGGGCTGGCGGATCAACACCTGCTCGCCGCATTTGCATGGCTCGTGCGCTGATCTAGGATTGTACCTGTGCTGCCGCCGGCGGCGCATGGGGGTACGATGCGCGACTACCTGAAGGTCTATCTGCCGATCGCGCTGATCGTCGCGGCGGGATTTTTCGTCGCCTACCGCCTGGTCGATCCGGCCCCGTCGAGCACTTTGCGGATCGCGACCGGCGGGCGCGACGGCGCCTATGCGGCCGCCTCCGAGCGCTACAAGGCGATCCTGGCGCGCGATGGCGTGAAGCTGGAGATCGTGCACACGGCCGGCGCCCTCGAGAACCTCAAGCTCCTGGCGGATCCCGAGAGCAAGATCGATCTTGCCTTCGTGCAGGGCGGCACCGGCTCGCCCGAGGCGATGCCGAATCTCGTCTCGCTCGCGAGCGTGTTCTTCGAGCCGCTCTGGATCTTCGTGCGCAGCGAGCGGCCGCCGCGCAACCTCATGGAGCTTGCGGGCAAGCGCGTCGCGGTGGGCGTCGAGGGCAGCGGCACGCGCGCGCTGGCGCTTGAACTGCTGGGTTCGAGCGGCGTCTTCGAGCGCGCCACCCAGCTCGCAGATCTCGGCGGCAGCGACGCGGTGCAGGCGCTGCTCAAGGGCGAGGTCGACGCGGCGTTCTTCGTCACCGCCCGGCCGACGCCGATGCTCTCGCCGCTGCTCGGCGCACGCGGCATCCGCCTGTTCAACATGGAGCATGCGGAGGCTTACAAGTTCCGCCACCAGTACCTGACCAGCGTCAACCTGCCCGCCGGCGTCATCAGCCTCGATCCGCCCGTGCCGGCGCAGAACGTGGCGTTGCTCGCACCCGCCGCCGCCCTGGTCGCGCGCGACGGCCTGCATCCCGCGCTGATCGACTTGGTCCTCGGCGCCGCGAAGGAAGTGCACGGCAGGCGCCAGCTTTTCTCCAGCCGCGGCGAATTCCCCTCGCCGGCCTATCTTGACTTCCCGCTTGAGCGCCAGGCGCAGCGCTATCTCGAGTCGGGCCCCTCGTTGTTGCGGCGCTACCTGCCCTTCCAGGTCGCCGGCTTCGTCGAGCGGCTCTGGGTGCTCGTCCTCCCGTTGCTCACGCTGGCGATTCCGCTGATGCGCATCGCGCCGCCTGCCTATCGCTGGCAGGTGCGGCGCAAGATCTACCGCTGGTACAAGCACCTCCGGCGGCTCGAGGACGACCTGTGGAGCGCCAAGGACGCGAAAGCGAAGGCCGCCTTGCTGGATCGCCTGAACGCGATGCAGCGCGATGTCGGCAAGGTGGGCGTGCCGCTGTCCTACGCCGAGCAGCTCTATCACCTGCGCCTGCATATCGAGTTCCTGCGCCAGCGCGTCGAGGCGCTGCGGCCGGCCGAGACGGCGGGCTCCGCGCCACAGGCGAAGGCGAGCTGAGGGCTAGCTCTCGACGACAGCGCCGGCCTGCCGGCGCTCGAACTCCTCGATGAACGTGGCTAACCCGCCGCGCTCGATCGCGCCGCGCAAGGCGGCCATCAGATCCTGGTAGTAAGTGAGATTGTGCCGCGTCAGCAGCATCAGGCCGAGGATCTCCTCCGCCTTGAACAGGTGATGCAGATAGGCGCGGGAATAATACCGACAGGCCGGGCACCGGCATTCGGCATCGAGCGGCGCCGGATCCTCGGCGTGGCGCGCATTGCGCAGATTGAGCGTGCCCGCGCGCGTGAATGCCTGCGCCGTGCGGCCGGAGCGCGTCGGCAGCACGCAGTCGAACATGTCCATGCCGCGCGCGACCGCGGCGACGATGTCGGCCGGCTTGCCGACACCCATCAGGTAGCGCGGCCGGTCGACCGGCAGAAATGGCTCCGTGCGCTCCAAGGTCGCGATCATGAGATCGAAGCCCTCGCCGACCGCGAGCCCGCCGACGGCATAGCCCTCGAAGCCAATTGCGGTCAGGGTCTTGGCGGATTCCTCGCGCAGGTCGGGATAAACACTGCCCTGAACGATGCCGAACAGGCCGTAGCCTGGCCGCTCCTTGAAAGCTTTGCGCGAGCGCTCGGCCCAGCGCATCGACAGGCGCATCGATGCGGCCGCATCAGCCTCGCTCACCGGATGCGGCGTGCACTCATCAAACGCCATGGTGATGTCGGCGTCGAGCAGATGCTGGATCTCGATCGAACGCTCGGGCGCCAGCGCATGCCTCGAGCCGTCGAGATGCGACTGGAAGACGACGCCGCTCTCATCGAGTTTACGCAGGCTTGCCAGAGACATCACCTGATAGCCGCCGGAATCGGTCAGGATCGGCCTCTCCCAATGCATGAAGGGATGCAGCCCGCCCAGCCGGGCGATGCGTTCCGCGCCGGGCCGCAGCATCAGGTGATAGGTGTTGCAGAGCAGGATCTCGGCGCCAGTCGCCTGCACGTCTTCCGGCGTCTGCGCCTTGACGGTCGCGGCCGTGCCGACCGGCATGAAGGCTGGTGTCTCGATCGTGCCGCGGCCGGTGGTGACTCTGCCGCGGCGCGCGCGGCCGTCAGTCCCAAGTAGCGCAAAGCCGAATGCGGTCATGGCGGCGCCGGATGCAGCAGGCAGGCATCGCCATAAGAGAAGAAGCGGTAGCGCTCGCGGATCGCGTGCGCATAGGCCGCTTTCATCCGCTCCAGCCCGGCGAAGGCCGCGACCAGCATGAAAAGGGTCGATTTCGGCAGATGGAAGTTCGTCAGCAGCAAATCGACCGCCTTGAAGCGGAAGCCCGGCAGCACGAAGAGCCGCGTCTCTCCCTGCCAGGGCGCGAGGCGCCCCAGCTCGCGCGCGACCGTCTCCAGCACGCGCAGCGCGGTCGTGCCGACTGCGACGATGCGGCCGCCCGCCTTGCGCGCCGCTTCGAGCTGTTGCGCCGTGTCCGCGGACAGCTCGCCCCATTCCGCATGCATGCGGTGCTCCTCGACCGTCTCTGTCTTCACCGGCAGGAACGTCCCGGCGCCGACATGGAGCGTCACCGGCACGCGTCGGATGCCAGCGGCATCCAAGCCGGCCAGCAGGTCCGGCGTGAAGTGCAGCCCTGCCGTCGAGGCCGCGACCGCCCCCTCGCGCACGCCCCAAACGGTCTGGTAGTCGGCCTCGTCGCGCTTCTCGCCCCCGATGCCACGCTTGATGTAGGGCGGCAGCGGCATGCGGCCATGCGCGTTCAGGGCATCCAGCAACGTGCCGGACTTCAGCAGGAACGCCAGCGTCACCTCCCCGCCCTCGCTCTTCTCCCTCACCTCCGCCGCGAATCCGGGCGCGAATTCGATAAGGTCGCCGGTGCGCAGTCGCTTCCCAGGCCGGGCGAACGCGCGCCAGATCGTGTCGTCGACCCGCTGATGCAAGGTTGCTTCCACGGCGACCGTCCCGCGCCGGCCATTGAGCCGCGCCTTGATCACGCGCGTGTCGTTGTAGACGAGGATGTCGCCCGCGCGCAGCAGGCGCGGCAGGTCGCGTATCGCGTGGTCGGCCAACCTTTCACCCACCTCGAGAAGGCGGGCGGCGTCGCGAGGCTCGACCGGGCGCTGGGCGATCAAGTCGGCCGGCAGGTCGAAGTCGAAATCGGACAGTTTCACGGAGGCGAGGCATAGCCGCTGCCCGCGCAGCGCTCAACCCTTTACTCGGCCGCCCCCGCGGCGGCGGCCAATCGCGGGCCGACAAGCCGGTGCCAGACGCGCGCGAGCAGCACGCGCGCGTCGCCATGGGTGATGTCAGGGCGCTCGGTCGTGATCACTTCCAGGATAAAGGCACGGGTCTGATGCTCCGCGAGCCTGCGCGAAACGGCGATGTCGAGCGCCTCGAGGACGAGGTCGGCGATTTCACGCCTGATGGCAATGCGGGTCATGGCGAAGCTCGCGTTCTGCGTAACACGACCCCTTCCGAGTCGCGAAGGCCGGATGCTACCGGGGATTTATTAACGACGTCTTCGCTTCGCCTCTTGGTGCGCACCGCAGGAGGGGATCGCGGCAGGACAAGATGTCGCGGGACTCAGGAGCGTGGCCACCCTAGTCTTCGTTCTGATGACTCGCCGTGATCTACAGCTTGCCGGATCGACCCGTCGGCAGCGCGACGACATTACAGCCCGTATCGCCGAGGCGCTGTCGCAGAGCGGCGCGGTGTTGGTGGATTTTTCGCTTTTCGCCAATCTTTCCGCGACGATGCGCGCCGAATTGCCGGCGCGCCAAGTCGGCACGTTGGGGCAGCGGCTGCGCGCCAGCGGCTTGACCCTTGATGACTCGAGCGAGTCGGCGCTCAAGGCCTGCGGATCGGCCGGCGAGGTCGTCGCAACCCTCCGCATCCGGTTCGAGCGCGATGAGCCGGCCTGCAGCGCGGCGCTAGCTACCCCCGGCTAGCTATTAGGCAGCCCACTCCGCGCGGACGTCTGGATCGGATTCGCCGGACTCGTATCGAGCGCGGCGCGCGGCGAAATCCGCGGGCGGCAGCAGCCGGGATAGCGCCCACACTGCCATGGCGCGTACCAGGGGCGAGGCATCGACTAGGCGCTCCTCGGCGACCGTGGCGAGTTCGGCATCACCACTATTGCCAATGGCGATCAGGACGTTGCGAACGAAGCGGTCGCGGCCGACGCGCTTGATCGGCGAACCGGAGAAGACTTGGCGAAAGGACGGGTCATCGAGCCGCGCCAGCTCCTCGAGCAGCGGTGCCGCGAGTTCGACGCGCGGCCGCAGCTCCGCCTCCGCCGTGCGGCGCGCGAACTTGTTCCAGGGGCAGACGGCGAGGCAGTCGTCGCAGCCATAGATTCGGTTGCCCATCGCGGCGCGGAATTCGCGCGCGATATGGCCCTTGTGCTCGATGGTCAGGTAGGAGACGCAGCGCCGCGGATCGAGCTGATAGGGCGCGGTGAATGCCGCCGTGGGACAAATTTCCAGGCAGCGGCTGCAACTGCCGCAGTGATCCTCCTCGGCCGGGTCCGGCTCGAGGTCGAGGGTCGTGAACACCTCGCCAAGGAACAGCCACGAGCCGAACGCCTGTGACACCAGATTGGTGTGCTTGCCCTGCCAGCCGAGCGAGGCGCGCTGTGCCAGCGGCTTCTCCATCACCGGTGCCGTATCGACGAAGACCTTGACCTCCTCCCCGAAGCTCTCATGCATCCAGCGCGCAAGCGCCTTGAGCCGCTTCTTAATGAGATCGTGGTAGTCGCGTCCCTGCGCATAAACGCTGATCGTGCCGCGATCGCGTCTATGCGCAGGGGCGCGACTACCACGATCTCATCAAGAAGCGGCTCAAGGCGCTCGCGCGCTGGATGCACGAGACCTTCGAGGAGGAGGTCAAGGTCTTCGTCGATACGGCACCGGTGATGGAGAAGCCGCTGGCACAGCGCGCTTCGCTCGGCTGGCAAGGCAAGCACACCAACCTCGTGTCGCAGGCGTTCGGCTCCTGGTTGTTTCTCGGCGAGGTGTTCACGACCCTCGACCTGGAACCGGACCCCGCCGAGGAGGATCATTGCGGCAGCTGCCGCCGCTGTTTGGACATATGCCCCACGGCAGCATTCACTGCGCCCTATCAGCTCGATGCGCGGCGCTGCATTTCTTACCTTACAATCGAGCACAAGGGCCATATCGCGCGCGAATTCCGCGCCGCGATGGGCAACCGCATCTATGGCTGCGACGACTGCCTCGCGGTCTGCCCCTGGAACAAGTTCGCCCAGGCCGGCGCGAGCGGCAAGGCGCATCTCCCGCCCGGCCTGGGC
>DATAAP010000050.1:0-10266 GCA_036260035.1 Alphaproteobacteria bacterium
GCATGCACGGCTCACCAAGCTGTTCGCCGGCGCCCGGGTCGACGACGAGGCGACATTGGCCACCATCCGCCGCGTCTACCAGCAGACCGGGGAGGTGGTCGATCCGCATACGGCGGTCGGGCTCGAGGCGGCGCGGCTCGCGGGCAAGGACGTCGCGGCGCCCCTCGTGGCGCTCGCCTGCGCGCATCCCGCGAAATTCCCTGACGCGGTCGCGCGCGCGACGGGCGAGCGCCCGCTGCTGCCGTCGCGGCTTGCCGATCTTTATGAGCGGCCGGAGCGTGTAACCACGCTCCCCAACGATCTCAGTGCAGTGCAGGACTTCATCCGCGGGCGAGTGAGGGTTTTCGCATGAGCGTGCGCGTTACCGATCTTCCGAACGGTCTCAAGGTTGCAACCGACACCATGCCGACGGTGGAGAGCGTCTCCGTCGGCGTCTACATAGGCGTCGGCACGCGCCAGGAGCGCGAGGAGGCGAACGGCGTCGCCCATCTGCTCGAGCACATGGCTTTCAAGGGCACGACCACGCGCTCGGCGCGCCAGATCGCCGAGGAGGTCGAGGCGGTCGGCGGCCAGATGAACGCGCATACCGGCAGGGAGCAGACCGCCTACTACATAAAGGTGCTCAAGGAGGACATGCCGCTCGCGGTCGATCTGCTGGCGGACATCCTGCAGCGCTCGACCTTCGATGCCGAGGAGTTCGAGCGCGAGCGCGGCGTCATCCTGCAGGAGCTCGGCCAGGCCGAAGATACGCCCGACGACGTCATCTTTGATCATTTCCAGGAGACCGCCTATCGCGGCCAAGCGATCGGCCGGCCGGTGCTCGGGCGCGCCGAGATCATCGAGACCCTGCCGCGCGCAGCCCTCGTCGATTTCCAGCTCCGGCATTACGGGGCGCGCAACATGGTGGTGACCGCGGCGGGCCGCGTCGATCACGACGCGTTTGTCGATTTGGTTGCGCGCAAGTTCACTGAGCTGCCGAGCGAAGCGGACGGCTCCTACGAGCCCGCCGCGTACACGGGCGGCGAGTTCCGCGACGAGAAGGAGCTCGAGCAGGTGCATTTCGTGATCGGCTTCCCCGGCGTTTCCTATGACGACCGCGACTATTACGCGGCCGCGGTGCTCTCGACCCTGCTCGGCGGCGGGATGTCGTCGCGCCTGTTCCAAGAGGTGCGCGAGAAGCGCGGTCTCGCCTATGCGATCTCGTCCTTCTCCAGTTCCTTCCTCGACCACGGCGTCTTCGGCATCTACACCGGCACCGGCGAGAAGGAAGTTGCAGACCTCGTGCCGGTGCTGGCCGACCAGATCGGCGGGGCACTCGAGCCCGCACCCGAAGAGGAAGTGCGCCGTGCCCGCGCGCAGATGAAGGCCGGCCTGCTGATGTCGCTGGAGAGCACCAATGCGCGCATGGATGCGCTGGGCTCGCACATCCTTACCTACGGCCGGCCGCTGACGATCGCCGAGATCACGCAAAATATCGAGTCGGTCGATGCTGCTGCGCTCGTACGCGTCGCCCGCCGCATCTTTGCCGGGCGTCCGACACTGGCGGCCATGGGCCCGACCCGGCGGCTGGAGTCGCTTGACGACATCGCCGCGCGGATCGGCGTCGGGCGGCTGCTGCAGGCTTAGCGTTCCGGAACGCGAAGGGGCGGGTCTTGGACCCGCCCCTGCACGGAACGATCACGGAATTGAGAGCCTACGCGTGCCCGGCTTGGCTCGACAGGACAGAGGGGCTGACGCCGAGCTTGTTGAGGGCGAGCAGCCATTTGTGCTCGAGGTCGGCGCCGAAGACGAGTTCCGGATCGGCGGGAACATGCAGCCAGCCGTTGGCTACGAATTCCTGTTCGAGCTGCCCCGGGCCCCAGCCGGCATAGCCGAGGGCAAGGATGCTGGTGCGCGGCCCTTGGCCGTCGGCGATGGCGCGCAGGATGTCGGTGGTGGCGGTCAACGCGAAGCCCGCATCGACCGGCATCGTGCCTTCGCGGAGGTAGTCGTCGGAATGCAGTACGAAGCCGCGGCCGGCCTCGACCGGACCGCCAGCATGCACGCGGATCTGCTGCGTGCGCGGGCCGGAGGGAATTTCGAGCTGGTCGAGCAGATCGCTGAAGGAGAGCTGGTCGAAGAGCTTGTTGATGACGAGCCCCATCGCGCCTTCTTCGTTGTGCGCGCACATGAAGATGACGGCGCGTTCAAACCGCGGGTCGCTCATCTGCGGCATGGCGACCAGCAGGCTCCCCGCCAGAGAATTGGGTACTGCGATCTTTGCCGACATAGCCATCAAGTATGGACTCGACCTGGTTAAAACAAGACTACGATCCAGAGACCGCGGCGGATGCCCTTGATCTATCACGCAAACGTGCGGCGCCGCGGTATCTCTTGTTACTATATACAAGGACGCGTGCATTGAAACGTTCCAGGCTCTTTCGGTGGTGAGATTCTCGAGCTTTGAGCCGTTCCGCCGCGCGATGGTGGCGCTCGCCTGCGCATCGGCTTGGCTTGTTGGAGCTTTTTCGGGCGATGCGGTGGCCTCGCCCGAGTCGGGATGGAACCATAACGACCATGCGAGCATTCGTCTCGTCGCGGCGACGACTGCAACGGGTGCGGCCGAGTCGCTGCGACTCGGCTTGCAGTTTCAGCTGGCACCCGGGTGGAAGATTTATTGGCGCTCTCCCGGCGACGCCGGATTCCCGCCGCGCATCGACTGGTCCGGCTCGACCAATGTGGCGGCGGCCGATATCCGCTGGCCTGCCCCGGAGCGTTTTCAGCTTTTCGGTCTCGACACTTTCGGCTATGGCGGCGAGGTTGTGCTGCCGATCGAGCTCAAGCCCGGGAATAAGGGCGAGCCGGTTGGTGTTGTCGCAAAGGTCGAGTATCTCGTCTGCGAGACGATCTGCGTGCCTCACGACGCGCAGCTTTCGTTATCGCTGCCAGCGGGTGCGGCAGCGCCGAGTGCGCATGCCCATCTAATCGACCGCTTCGTCGCGCGCGTGCCGGGCGACGGCGCTGGCGCCGGCATCTCGATAGAGCGCGCTGCCTTCCATAGCGGTACCCCACCGGAGGTTTCGGTCACGGCGCGCGGCGTGATGCCGTTTGCGCAGCCCGACCTCTTCATTGAGGGTCCGGCAGGATGGACGTTCGGCAAGCCCGCCGTGTCGCTGGCGGAGGGCGGTCGCCACGTCGTGCTGCGCGCCACCGCACGGCGCGACGCAGCACAGGGTGACACGCTGGTCGGCAGCGATCTGACAATCACGCTGGTCGATGGCGAACGCGCAGCCGAACGGAAGATGTCGGTTGCAGCCGGCGCTGCGGCGCGCGGAGAGCTTGCACTGGCGGGCGTACTGGCGCTGGCGCTGCTCGGCGGGCTGATCCTCAACCTGATGCCGTGCGTGCTGCCGGTGCTATCGCTCAAACTGCTGAACGTGGTCAGCCATGGCGGTGCGGCGCGCAACGTGGTGCGCGGCAACTTCCTCGCTTCGGCGGCTGGTATCGTCGCGTCGTTCCTCGCCCTCGCAGCGGCGCTCGTCGGGCTGAAGGCGAGCGGACATGCGATCGGCTGGGGCATCCAATTCCAGAACTCCGCCTTCCTGATCTTCATGGCGCTGGTGCTGGTGCTGTTCGCGGCCAACCTGTGGGGCTGGTTCGAGATCAGGCTGCCTTACAGGCTGTCGGCCGCGGTCGCGAACGTGCCGGGCGGCGCGCGCGAAGACCGCTGGGGCGCGTTTCTCACCGGCGCGCTGGCAACTCTTCTGGCGACGCCGTGTTCCGCGCCGTTCCTCGGCACCGCGGTGGGCTTCGCGCTGGCGAGCGGTCCTGCGGAGATTTTTGCAGTGTTCACGGCGCTGGGCGTCGGCTTGGCTTTGCCATATCTCCTGGTCGCGGCGATGCCGGCGCTGGCGCAGCGCATGCCGCGGCCGGGACGCTGGATGATCGTGCTGCGGCGTGTGCTCGGCCTCGCGCTGCTCGGCACGGCGGTGTGGCTGCTCAGCGTGATCGAGGCGCAGATCGGCTGGCGCGGCATGGCGGCGCTGGCAGCGTTGCTGCTGGTGCTTGTCGGTTTTCTCTGGGTCGTGCGCGAGGCCGGCGAGCGCCGGCGCATCCTGCGCCTCGGCGTCGTCGTCGTGCTCGCGCTCATCGCCTTTGCCCTGCCCGCGCGGTTCTCGCCGACGGTCGAGACGGCGAGCATCGTGCCAGGCTGGCAGGCCTGGGACCGCGCCGAGGTCGACCGCCTGGTCGCTGCTGGGCAGGTCGTGCTGGTCGACGTCACGGCCGATTGGTGCATCACCTGCCAGGTCAACAAGTCGTTGGTGCTGACGCGCGGCGAAGTGGCCGAGCGGCTCGCCGGCACGGGCGGCGGGCGCGTCGTGGCGATGCGCGCCGACTGGACGCGCCCGGACCCGCGCATCGCGGAGTATCTTGCCAGCTTCGGCCGCTACGGCATTCCGTTCAACGTGGTGTACGGTCCTGCGGCGCCGTCCGGCATTCCGCTGCCGGAGCTGCTGACCAGCGATCAGGTGCTAGCCGCATTCGAGCGCGCTGCCGGCCGCGCGCAGGCCGCCGCGCCCGCGAGATGACCCCACGGCGCGGAGGGGTGCAATCGCCGGCGCGACGCGCTATAGAAAGGCCCCTAAATGGGACAGACACCTCGAATCACTGAAAAGTCAGGGAAGAAAGGGCGCAAACGATGATCAAGGTCGGAGACAAGATTCCTTCGGTCAAACTCAAGTACATGACCAAGGAGGGCATCAAGGACATCACCACCGACGAGCTGTTCAAGGGCAAGGTCGCTCTGTTCGGCCTGCCGGGCGCGTTCACGCCGACCTGCTCCGCCAAGCACTTGCCGGGCTTCGTGCAGAACGCGGACACTATCCGCGGCAAGGGCGTCGATCGCATCGTGTGCCTGTCGGTGAACGACGCGTTCGTCATGGATGCCTGGGGCAAGAACCAGAATGTCGGCGAGAAGGTCATGATGATCGCCGACGGCAACGCCGATTTCGCCAAGGCCGTGGGCCTCGAGCTCGACCTCATGGGCAACGGCATGGGCACGCGCATCCGCCGCTTCTCGATGGTGGTCGAGAACGGCGTCGTGAAGCAGCTCAATGTCGAGAAGCCGGGCGCGTTCGAGGTCTCGAATGCCGAGACCATGCTGAAGCAGCTGTGAGCGCTGCGGCCGGTGAGGGTTGAAGGAAGAGGGCGGGGCGTTCCCCGCCCTTTTTCACGAGGGGGGAAGCGGTGTTTGATCATTCCGGTGTAGTGACGGGCCTAAGCCCCGCATTACGGCATGTCCGAAGCATTCGGTTTGGCCTTCTCGCGCTCGCGTTCTGCGTGACGCCGTCGTTCGCGCAGACGCCGGCTGATGCCTGCCGCCAGACGTTGGCGCAGACCGTGGAATTCGCCTCGGACAAGACGACGCTCGATGCTACGGCACGCGCTCTCGTGCGCCGCCAGGCGAAGTGCCTTGAGGGCAATGGCGGCAGCGTGACGATCGAGGCCTTCTGGGACGATTCGTCGACGCAGACCAAGGCGCGCGAGCTGTCGCTACGGCTTGCCTCGCGCGTGCGCGACGAGTTGGTCAAGAGCGGTGTGGCCGAGACCCGGCTGAAGACGGTCGGGCACGGCCGCGACAAGTCGCTCGACCCCGACAAGCCGCATGAGCGGCGGCGCGTCGTACGGCTGGTCGTCGGCGCCGGCGCCTGACCTTCATGCAAGATTGGACGGAGTATTCGCGCTTCATCATCGCGCTGTTCGCGATCTTGACGCCGTTCGCCGCGATCCCGACCTTCCTGTCGTTGACCGAAGGGCAGAGCGAGGCGGCGCGCGCTCGCATCGCGCGCACCGCGGTGCTGACCATCGCGGTGCTGCTGGTCTCCTCGGCCTTTCTCGGCGATTCGATCCTGCGGCTGATAGGCACCAGCTTGTCTTCTTTCCGCGTCGGCGGCGGGCTCGTGCTGCTGCTGATGGCGCTGTCGATGATGAGCGCGCAGCTCAGCTCGGTGCAGCACACCCCCGAGGAGGCGGAAGAGGCGGCGCAGAAGACGGCGGTCGGCGTGGTGCCGATCGGCATTCCGCTGCTTGCCGGGCCCGGATCGATCAGCGCGGTGATCATCCAGATGGAGCGCAGCGTCGATTGGGGCCACCGCGCCGCCGTCGTGGGCTGCATCCTGTTCGTCTGCGCCCTGGTATGGGGCGCGCTCGCGCTGGCGTCGCCCATCGGCGACCGCCTCGGCCGCACGGGCCTCAACATCCTCAACCGCCTGTTCGGCCTTCTCCTGGCCGCGATCGCGGTCGAAGTGATTGCGACCGGATTGCGCGCACTGTTCCCCGGGCTGGCCGGGTGAGGAGTCCTCGGACTCTTCGACCTTGTTGTAGGGGCGGGTCTAAGACCCGCCCCAAATCCGATTACAACCCAATCGACTCCGCCACAAGGCGCGCAAGCTCCTTGTGCATCTTGGTACGCACGCCGGCATAGGCGCGGCTGCCGATGACGTTCTTCAGCTCGTATGGGTCCTTCTGCAGGTCGTAGAGCTCGTCGATGACACCGTCGAGCCCGCCGCGATTGACCCAGTGGATGTATTTGTAGCGGTCGGTGCGCACCGCCTTGTAAGTCATGCCGATCAACCACGGCATCGCATTCTCGCTGAAATACTCGGCCATGAACGACTTGCGCCAGCCGTCACGCTTTCCTGCAAGGAGCGGCAGCAGCGAGCGTCCCTGCATCGCTGCTGTCGGCTTGCCGCCCGCGAGCGCCACCAGCGTCGGTGCGATGTCGAGCGCCAGCACCAGCTCCTTGATCTTCGTGCCCGGCTTGATCTTGCGCGGATAGCGCATAACGAAAGGCGCTCGGATGCCTTCCTCATAGGCGAAGCGGCGCTCGGGGCCAAGCCCGTGCTCGCCGAAGAAATAGCCGTTGTCGCCGAGAAAAAGGATGAAAGTGTCGTCGAGCTGGCCGTTCTTCTGCAGCGCGTCGAAGATCATGCCAACGCCCTCGTCGACTGAGGCCATCATCGCGGCGCGCAGGCGGATCTCTTCCTGCTCGCCGGAATGGATCGCCTTGAGCACGGCCTGCGAGCGCTCGGTCTTTTTGAGTTCGAACGCCTCCGCCCAGGCGGGTTTCTGCGCTACGACCTTGTCGTAAGGCAGAACGTTGGGGCGCGGCGGGAACGTTTCCCCCTTGTAGAGGTCCTTGTGCCGCTCGGCCGGCTTATAGCCGCCATGCTGCGTCAGGTCGAGCGTGCCGTCGGCGGCCTGGAAAGCGTCGGGATGCACGGCCTTGTGCGCGAGGAACAGCGCAAACGGTTTACTGCGATTCTTCTCGATGAACTCGGCCGCGCGCGCGTTTAGCAGGTCAGTGATGTAGCCCTTGTGCTGCACATAGCTGCCGTTCTCGTTGAACTCGGGGTCGTAGAGCTTGCCATGGCCCTTGAAGCTGATCCAGGTGCCGTAGCCAGGGCGCGGGGCCGCATCGTTGCCCATGTGCCACTTGCCGATATGCGCCGTCTCGTAGCCCAGCGCCTGCAGCTGCTTGTGGTAGTTGGGGAGCCGATGGCTCGCCGCGTCGCGCGCGACGTTGTCGATGATGCCGTGCCGGCTCGCATACTGACCGGTGATGATCGACGCCCGGTTGGGCGAGCACAGCGGCGTGGTGTGGAAGGCATTGAGGCACATCGCACCTTCATGAGCAATGCGGTCGACATGCGGCGTCTTCATGTAGGGATGTCCGCCCGCACCGAACTCGTCGAAGCGCAGATCGTCGATCAGGATCACGATCAAATTCGGTTGCTTCTTCACGTTTCTTTTCTCCTAAAAGCATTGCTGTGGCGACACCCTCATCCCTCGCCTTCTCCCGCAAGCGGGAGAGGGTAGGGCGAGGGGCGCCGCCGCCGTCGTGGCGCCGGAAAAACTGTCGCTCTATTCCAGCTTGATCTTCAGCTCGCGGATCAGCTTCGCGTACTTGGCGTAGTCTTCGCGCAGCAGGCGGTCGAGCTGCTCCGGCGGGCCGCCGACCGGTTCCAGCGCCACGCCGGCATAGCGCTCGGCAATCGCCGGCTCCGCCAGCGCCTGCACCGCTGCGGCGTTCAGCTTCGCGATCACCTCGCGCGGCGTGCCGGCCGGCACGAACAGGCCGAGCCACTGCTCGATATGGAAATCGGTCAGGCCCTGCTCGTGATAGGTCGGAATGTCGGGCAAGGTCGGCGCGCGGGTCTTCGTCGATTGCGCCAGCAGTTTGAGCCGCCCGGCCTTATAGTGCGGGATCAGCGGCGACGAGCCGAGGGAGCCGATCGGGATGTGTCCGCCGACTAGGTCGGTGATCGCCTGCCCGCCGCCGCGATAGGGCACATGCGTGAGCTGGATGCCGGCCATCGCCGCGAACATCTCTGCGACGATGTGTTGCTGCGAGCCGGCGCCAGACGTCGCGTAGCTCATGCCGGGCTTGGTCTTGGCGAGCGCGATCAGCTCCGCCAGCGAATTGACGCCCGTCGACGGATGTACCGCGAGCAGAACCGGCTGCCGCGTGAGCTGCACGACGGCCGTCAAGTCCTTGAGCACGTCGAAGGAGAGATTGGCGTAGAGATGCGGGTTGGAGGCAAGCGCGTCGGCGGAGGCGAGGATCGTGTAGCCGTCCGGCGGCGACTTGGCGACAACATCGGCGCCGATATTACCGCCGGCGCCGGTGCGGTTCTCGACGATGATCGACTGGCCGAGCGTTTGCGCCATGCGGTCGGCGACCGGCCGGGTGGCGATGTCGGTCGAGCCGCCTGCTGGGAAGGCGACGATGATGCGGATCGGCTTGGTCGGCCAAATCTGTGCCGCGGCGGGTAGTGTCACGAGCGCCAAGGCGAATGCGAGCGCACTGTGCAGAACGCGTTTCATGGCGGTCCCCCAGGATTGTTTGCCGCAGCATCGCGCATTTCGGCGGCCGCCGTCTCGTGCAAAACATCAGCTAGTGCAAAATCGGAACGACCCTCATCCACCGCCTTCTCCCCCAAGCGGGAGAAGGCGCCTGAGCCAGTGCGCTGGAAACCCTCTCCGCCTGCGGGAGAGGGGTACGGCGAGGGTGGCGCCGCCGCCGCGACGTCACATCTTCGCGGCGTCGCGCATCTGGCGGATGGCGGCGCGGGCGATTGCGTCGGCGCGCTCGTTCTCAGTATGGCCGGAATGGCCGCGCACCCAGTGCCAGCTCACGTCATGGCGCTCGAGGGCCGCTTCGAGCCGCTGCCACAGGTCGACGTTCTTGACCGGCTTCTTATCGGCGGTTTTCCAGCCCTTCGCCTTCCAGGCGTGGATCCACTTCGTGATGCCGTCCTTGAGGTACATGGAGTCGGTATGGATGCGCACGCGCGCCGGGCGCTTCAGCGCCTCGAGCCCGGCGATCGCTGCGAACAGCTCCATGCGGTTGTTGGTGGTCACGGGTTCGGCCCCGCCCATTTCCTTCTCCTGGTCGCGCCAGCGCAGCACCACGCCCCAGCCGCCTGGGCCGGGATTGCCGCTGCACGCCCCGTCGGTGAAGAGATGCACCGCGTTTTCGTCGAGGTCGTCGCTCACTATTTCGGCCCGAGCGCGATCTCGGCCTGCACGGAGATCTGGATGATCTGGTCGCCGGCCTCGGCGACCGGCGGTGCCGCCTGCGCCGCCATGGTCTCCATCCGCATGCGGATCGGCGGACGCGGCGTGTCGCCGAGCACGTTGCCGACGCTGATCTCCCGGATGCCGATGACCTTCATGTCCATTGTCGCGGCGATCTTGTCGCCGCGCTCGCGCAGGCGCTTGAGCGCCTCGTTGGTCAGCTCGTCCTCATAGGCGCGCGCAGTCTCGGGGCGCAGCTCGAACTGCATGCCGGAGAAGACGAGTCCCGACTGCTGCAGCTCGCCGGCGAGCTGCAGCACGTCGCTGAACTCCGTGCCGATCAGGGCGAGCGACTGTTGCCCGCGCCAGGTGGGACTCGCATTGGGCGCGCGCTCCTCATACAGGCTGTAGCTGCCCGTCTCGACGCGGATCGTTGTCGCCGACTTCGCGCGCTCGACGGCGGCCGTCATGCGGCCGTTGATCTCCGCCTGCACGCGGCGCGCGTCGGGCCCGGTCACCTCGGCGCGGAGGATCGCGCGCAGCCGGTCCTGCCGCACCGTGCGCTGCGCCGTCTCGACCAGCCGCACCTTGGTCAGCCCGTCGTCGCGGTGGTGGTCCATGTGATGCTGCTGCGCCGCCGCGGGTGCTGCGGCGAGCAGGGCGATGGCGAGAGCAGGAGCGATGCGCATGACGATCCTCACAATCCGA
>DATAAP010000051.1:0-4917 GCA_036260035.1 Alphaproteobacteria bacterium
CCGCCTTCGTCGTGTTGCCGACCGCGTCCAGCGCATCCGTGTTCTTGCGGATGTCCTTGGGTAGCCCCGCCATCTCGGCGATGCCACCGGCATTGTCGGTCACCGGACCGTAGGCGTCGAGCGCCACGATCATGCCGGCGAGGGCCAGCATCGTCGTCGCGGCGACCGAAATGCCGAACAGGCCGGCATTGAGGTAGGACACGATGATTCCGGCGCAAATCACCAGCACGGGCAGCGCAGTTGCCTCCATCGAGACCGCGAGGCCCTTGATGATGTTGGTCGCGTGGCCCGTCGTGGAGGCCTCCGCGACGCTCTTCACCGGACGGTAGTGCGTGCCCGTGTAGTACTCGGTGATCCAGACCAGCAGACCGGTGACGGCCAGGCCGGTCATCGCGCACCAGAACAGGTTCATCCAAGTGAAGCTGAGCTGGCCGACTGTGTAGGTCGTGCCGCTGAGATACCAGTTCGTCACGACGAAGATCAGCACAATCGACAGCGCCCCCGTGACCAGAAGGCCCTTGTACAGCGCCTTCATGATGTGGTTGTCGGCGCCGAGCTTGACGAAAAACGTGCCGACGACGGAGGTGGCGATGCAGACGCCACCGATAAGCAGCGGGTACAGCATCATCTTCGCCTGCGTCTCGCCGGTAAAGAACAGGGCGGCGAGCAGCATCGTCGCGACGATCGTCACTGCGTAGGTCTCGAACAGGTCGGCGGCCATTCCGGCGCAGTCGCCGACATTGTCGCCAACATTGTCGGCGATGACTGCCGGATTGCGCGGGTCGTCCTCGGGAATGCCCGCTTCGATCTTGCCGACCAGGTCGGCGCCCACGTCGGCGCCCTTGGTGAAGATGCCGCCGCCGAGGCGCGCGAAGATCGAGATCAGCGAGGCGCCGAAGGACAGCGCTACCAGCGCCTGGATCAGGGTGTTCATGTTGGCGGTGCCCTTCCAGCCGAGCAGCACGCCGTAGTAGCCGGCCACGCCGAGCAGACCGAGTCCTACCACCAGCAGGCCGGTGATGGCGCCGGCGCGGAAGGCGACGTCGAGCGCCGGCTGCAGGCCGTGCCGGGCCGCGTCCGCGGTGCGCACATTGGAGCGGACCGAGACGTTCATGCCGATATAACCGGCGGCGCCAGACAGGGTCGCGCCGATGATGAAGCCGATCGAGACGTGGATGCCCAGATAGAGCAGGATGACCGCGACCACGACGCCCACGATGGCGATGGTCGTGTACTGCCGGTTCAGGTAGGCCTGAGCGCCCTCCTGCACGGCAGCGGCGATCTCCTGCATCCGCGCATTGCCCGCGGGCGCCGCCATGACCTGGCGGTAGGCGTACATTCCGTAAAGCAGCGCAAGTACGCCGCAGGCGATCACGATCCAATATGCAGCAGTCATCTTCGGCCTCAGAATTTTCTTGATTGTGCGTCGCTTGGACGCCGAATCCGGTCCGGACCGGCCGGAAAAGCGCGCGGGAACATGCCAGAACGTGTCCGCTGTGGCAAGCGGCTCAGCGGTTTAACCAAGCAATGAGCTGAGGGCCTTATGTCGCAGCCACGGGCCGCCGACGGGCCAGCCAGGCGGTTGCCAGCGCCGCCAAGATCAGGAACGGCCCGGTGCCGGAATTGATGACCTCCCAGCCGACCGTGTGGTGGGCGACGCCGGCGCTGAACGCCGTGGCCGCGACTGTTCCGAACACCAGCAGATCGTTGAGCGCCTGGACCTTTGCCTTCTCGGCAGGACGATAGGTCGTCGTTAACAAGGTGGTCGCGCCGACGAACAGGAAGTTCCAGCCAAGCCCGAGCAGCGTCAGCGCGGCCCAGAAATGCAGATAGGTGATGCCGGCAAGATTGATCGCGACGCAGGCCGCCATGATCGCCGCCCCGACCATCATCACCTGCGGCGTGCCGAATCGCTTGATGACGTGGCCCGTGAAGAAAGACGGCGCAAACATTGCGAAGACATGCCATTTGATGACCGAGGCCGTGTCATCGAAGGGATAGCCGCAGGCCGCCATGGCGAGCGGCGTGGCGGTCATGACGAAGTTCATGGCCCCGTAGGCGACCATGCCGCCGAGTACCGCGACGATGAAGGCCGGCTGCCGAGCGATGACGCTGAGCGGCCGCTGCGCCTCGCGGCGCTCGGCTTCGGTGGGCGTCGGAATACGGGTGAACTGCAGAAGCACTACGGAGAGCAGCGCGACCGCGATCAGCGCCGCAAAGGACCCGGCGAAGGTCACCGGGGCGAGCAGGTCCTTGGTGTGCTTTGCGAGCTCCGGCCCGAGCAGAGCGGCCAGCACTCCGCCGGCCAGCACGTAGGAGATCGCGCGCGAATGCCACTCCTTGCCGGCCCCGTCTACCGCGGCGAAGCGGAAGAACATCGAGAACCCGATGTAGATGCCGTTCAGACTCGTACCGAGACAGAATAGCGGGAACGAGCCCCACAGCACGCCCAAGGTCGCGATGGCCGCTCCCAGGACGCCAAAGAAGCCGCCTATGGTGAATCCCGCGCGCCGGCCGATCCGTGCCATCAGCAGCGATGCCGGAACGATCGTCACCATGACGGCCAGCTGCTGGCCCGCGAGGGGGAGCGTCGCATAGGCCTTGTCGGCGGCGAGCATGTGGCCGACCAATGCGGCCTCGGCGATCATAGTCGTCGTGCCGATCCCCAGCAGGCCTTGGCACAGGGCGAGCAGGATGACATTGCGGCGAGCGGTATCAGAGAACATCTGCAGTCAGTACCAGTGGGGACGACGCCGCACTATCCGTTTTCTGCCCCCATTGTAGAAGCGCGTCGGTCGCTACCCAGTCTTGCGTACGAGGGTGCGCTCGATCAGCACGTCCTTGACCGCGTCGGCGCCGAGAATGCGCTGCGAGGACTGCAGCAGGTATCGCTTGGCGACCGCAGGATCGGCGCCGATGTCACCGGCGCCAGGCCGCGACGTGAGCACGTGCAGATCGCGGATATAGGCGTCCATGAGCTTCGGCATGATGGTCTTGGCGCGGTCGCGCGACTCGGAGTCGGTGAATTCGACCACCAGCGAGTACGTGAACAGCTTCTCGACGGCGTTGTCGCGGATCTTCGGAACGATGATGCGTTCGATCTGCATGTAATAAGGGCCATCCTGCAAGGACTCGTATTTCGGGCGCGAGGAACGGCCGCCGGCCTCCGCGGGGACGGAGACAGCAAACAGAGAGAGCGCCGCGAGGGCGAATGCGAGCCGCCGTGTTGCCGATATCATGTCGCTGGCCGAGGATGGACGCAGGACGGTAGGGCAGCCGCGGTAAACGGTCCGTCAATGCTAAAATTTGTCAGAAATGCTGCCATCCGGCGCTGTCGAGAGCGCGTTCGGAGCCGTCCGCACGGATGACAGCTACGCCGCTGCCGCTGCGCATCGCGCCGATGCGGGTGATCGGAAGTTCCAGCCGGCGGGCCAGCTCTGCGACTGCGACACGCCTTGACGGATCCGCCGTGAACAGAATCTCGTAGTCGTCGCCGCCGGCCAGCACCGACTCGATCAATGCGGGGTGCGTCTGCACCGCTTCCCGTGCTGCCGCCGAGAGCGGCACGCTCGGCTCGTCGATGACGGCGCCAAGACCGGACGTTTCGCAGATGTGGCCAAGATCGGCGACCAGCCCGTCCGAGACGTCCATTGCCGCCTGCGCAAGGTCGAGGAGCGCAGGACCGAGCAGCGTGCGGGGCTGCGGCAGTCGGTAGCGGTCGGCGAGCCAGCCGCTGGCGGCGGCGCTGAGCCGTCCAAGCCCGCCGCGCAAAGAGATCAGGCCGATGGCCGCATCGCCGATCGTGCCCGACACGTAGACGTCGTCGCCCTCCCGCGCGCCGCCGCGGGTCAGCATCCGGCCCGTCCCTACTTGTCCGAGCGCCGTAATGGCGAGCGTCAACGTGCCCGGCGTGGTGGTCGTATCGCCGCCGATCAGGCGAACGCCGTACTCCGCCTGGTCGGCCGCGAGTCCGGAGGCGAAGCCAGCGATCCAGGCTTCCTCGATGTCCTGCGGCAGCACCGCGTCGAGCAGATAGAAGCGCGCGGCGGCTCCCTTCGCGGCAAGATCGGAAAGGTTGACCCGCAAGGCCTTGCGGGCCACGAGGTCCGGCGGATCGTCCGGGAGGAAGTGGACGCCAGAGACGATCGCGTCGCTAGTCACCACCCAATCTAGCCCCGGTTCCGCCCGGACCCACGCCGCATCGTCGGTCAGGCTGTACGCGCCGGGCACCTCGCGCGAGAGCGGCGCGAAGTAGCGGGCGATCAGCGCGAACTCACCGATCGGTCGTGTCTTCGGCCGCACGCGTCTGGTCCTCGAATTCCTCGGCCCGCAGGCTATGAGCTAGACGGTCGAGGATGCCGTTCACCACGCCCGGCTCCTTGTCGCTGAAGAAGGCGCGCGCCACGTTGACATACTCGTCGATCACCACGCGCGCCGGCACGTCCCCGCGCGCCAGAAGCTCGAAAGCTCCGGCGCGCAGGATGGCGCGCAGAACGGTTTCGAGGCGCGGCAAAGCCCACCCCTCGGCAAGGAGCCGTGTGAGCAGCGCATCGATCTCCTCGCGGCGCGCGCTGACCCCCTCGACGATCTCGCCAAAGAAATCTCGGTCGGCCTTGATGCCGCCATCGCTATCGATGCGGTGCTGACGGAACTCGGCGATCACTTTCGCCGGCTCCGCCGCGGTGAGGTCGACCTGGTAGAGCGCCTGCACCGCCGCGAGCCGCGCGGCGGCGCGGCGGCTGCGCTGCGACCCGCGCTTTTTGGGTTCGGGCGTTGTAATCACGGCTTCACCATGAAGCTGCGCTTGAGCGCGATCATCTTGAGGCACGCACTCGCCGCCCATCCGCCGTTGTTCTTGCGGTCGACCCGTGCGCGCTCCTAGGCCTGCTCCTCGTTCTCCACCGTCAGAATGCCGTT
>DATAAP010000052.1:0-10938 GCA_036260035.1 Alphaproteobacteria bacterium
CGGGCCCATCGCGCAGTGGGGCCTAAATCTCGACCGCAACCATATCAAAGTGGATCCTGCCAGCAGCGCCAGCTCGGCGCCCGGCATCTTCGCGATCGGCGACATCGCCACATATCCGGGCAAGCTCAAGCTGATCCTCAGTGGCTTCGCCGAGGCGGCGATGGCCGCGCACGCGATCTATCCGCTGGTCCACCCCGGCGAGGCGCTGCACTTCGAGTATTCGACGACCAGCGGCGTGCCGACGCTCGCGCCGACCTAGCTGGCGGCCGCTGGCTGCGACTGCGACGCGTGCGCCGGCAGCACGCAGACGACCGTAGTGCCGCGATTCGGCACGGAGTTCATGTCGACGTGCCCGCCATGCAGCTCGACGATGCGCTTGACCAACGAGAGGCCGAGGCCGGCGCCGGCGCGGCGCGCCTCGGGGCGGCGGGCGCGCTCGAACTCCTTGAATACGCGCTCCTGATCCTCCGCGGCGATGCCGATACCGGTGTCGACGACGGAGAAGATCGCCTCGTCGTTCTCAACGCGGCCGGTGATGGTGATCGTGCCCCCCGGCGGAGTGAATTTGATCGCGTTGGAGATCAGGTTGCACAGCGCTTGCTTTAGGCGCCGCTCGTCGACGTCGATCGGCCCCAGGTCAGGCGGACAGTCGACATTGAGCTTGAGGTTCTGCGAGCGCGCCCACTCGTTCATGATGCCGCACACAGTATCGAGCAGCGCCTTCGGCTCGACCGGCTCGCGGTCGAGCGTCATGCGCCCCGCCTCGATCGAGGCGAGGTCGAGGATGTCGTTGATGATGGTCAGCAGGCGCTCGGATGAGCCGATGATGCCGCGGCAGTACTCGGTCTGCCGCGCGTTGAGCTCGCCGAAATACTGGTTCGCGAGGATCTCGGCGAAGCCGATGATGGTGTTCAGCGGCGTGCGCAGCTCGTAGGAGACGTTGGAGATGAACTCGGATTTCAACCGGTCCGCGGTCTCGAGTGCTTCGGCGCGCTCGCGCAACGCCCGCTCGACGCGGATCGAGTCGGTGACGTCGACATAGGACAGCAGGATGGCGCCGTCGGGCAGCGGCACCGAGGCATAGTCGAGCACCGAGCCGTCGGTGCGCGCGAGCCGGCCGGTGCGCGGCGAGCGCTCGGTGAGCCGGGCGATGATGCGGTCCTTGTAGCCGGCCCAGTCGTCGCCGTAATCGAAGAAACGCTTGCTCACCTCGACGATGTCGGAGATATGCGGCTCCGCCGCCAGCGACTCGGCCGGCAAGTTCCAGATCCGCGCATAGGCCGGGTTGGTCAGCTTCAGCCGCCCGTCGCTGCCGACCACCGCGACACCCTCATACAAGTTGTCGAGCGTCTCGCGCTGCACGGCGATCAGCGTGTTGTACGAGCGCTCGAGCACGAGGTTGTCGGTGACGTCCTCGTAGGTCACGAGCAGGCCGCCCAGCGGGTGCGGGCTGATGCGGCTGCGCAAGGTGGTGCCGTCGGGGATGTAGGTCAGCTCCTCGAGCGGTTCGAGCAGGGTCGTGAACAGGCGCAGGCGCTGCTGCTTGAAGGCACGGAAGTCGGCATATTCCGGCAGCCGGCGCCGCTCGCGCAGCAGTTCCAGCACCGCACCGAAATCTGGCTCCATACGCAGCCAAGACTCGTCAAGCTTCCACAGCTTGGCGAAGGCGGTGTTGAAGAATTTCAATCGCGTGTCGGCGCCGTAGATAGCGATGGCCGTCGCGAGATTCTCGAGGACTTCGCCATGCGCCTTGACCAGCCGCTGCAGCTCGGCCTGGGCCTCCTCGCGCTCGGTCATGTCGAGCGCCACGCCGACCGTGCCACCGTCCGCGGTAGCGGCCTCCGTAAACTCCATCAGCCGGCGCGCGCCGGCGATGACGACGTGATGCGCCTCGCTCTGCGGCGTGCGCGCCTTCAGGGCCAGGGCCGCGAGGGCGCGCCCCTGCTCGGTGAGCGAGGCACCGCCCAGGATGCGCTTGCCCGCGATGACGGAGGCGCGGTCGGTCTCGGTCGCGCGTGCATAGGCGAGGTTGCAGTCGATCAGCGCCAGGTCGGGCCCGCGCCGCCACACTGGCACTGGCAGAAGGTCGAGGGCCGCCGTGATCTGCTTGTTGGCGCTGCGCTCGCGCGTGAGATCGGATTCAAGGCCTGCGACCTTCTCGGCGAGCGTGCGGCGCTCGCCTTCCAGGCGCGCGCGCTCCGCCCCATGCGCCCGCGCGGCCTGCTCCGCCGCGGCGCTGGTCGCGGCGGCGCGGCGGCGGTGCCAGAGGGCGCTTGCCGCCGCCGATGCGATTGCTAGTACGGTCAAAGACCAAGCGATAACGTCGCCGGTCATGTCGGGTGCTGCACCTGTTGTTGTCGGCGGAGCGTGAGGCCGGGCTCCGCGAAAGCGGCCGGGCGATCGTGCCGAGGCAGTTTAGGCGGAATTGGCGAGGCCGAACAAGCTGTCTGCAGCGCGCTCGGCCCGCCCGGCGCGCGAACGGCTAGTAGCGGTAGGCCTCGCCCTTGAACGGGCCCGCGGTATCGACGCCGATGTAGCTCGCTTGCTTCGCTGTCAACTTGGTCAGCTTTGCGCCCACCTTCGCGAGGTGCAGCGCCGCGACCTTCTCGTCCAGCTTCTTCGGCAGCGTGTAGACCTTCTTCTGGTACTTGCCCTGGTTGGTCCAGAGTTCGATTTGGGCGAGGGTCTGGTTCGTGAACGACGCGCTCATCACGAAGCTGGGATGGCCGGTGGCGCAGCCCAGATTCACCAGGCGGCCTTCCGCCAGCAAAATGATCCGCTTGCCGTCCGGGAACTCGATCTCATCGACCTGCGGCTTCACCGGGTGCCATTTGTAATTCTTCAGCGCCGCGACCTGGATCTCGCTGTCGAAGTGGCCAATGTTGCAGACGATCGCGCGGTCCTTCATCGCCCGCATGTGGTCGATCGTGATGACGTCGACATTGCCGGTGGCGGTGACGAAGATGTCGCCGACCGGGGCGGCGTCGTCCATGGTCACGACTTGGTAGCCTTCCATCGCCGCCTGCAGCGCGCAGATCGGGTCGATCTCGGTCACCATCACGCGCGCGCCGGCATTGCGCAGACTCGCGGCCGAGCCCTTGCCCACATCGCCGAAGCCGGCGACGACCGCGACCTTGCCGGCCATCATCACGTCGGTCGCGCGGCGCACGCCGTCGACCAGGCTCTCGCGGCAGCCGTAGAGATTGTCGAACTTCGACTTGGTCACCGAGTCGTTGACGTTGATGGCGGGGAAGAGCAGCCGGCCTTCCTTCTCCATCTGATAGAGCCGGTGCACGCCCGTCGTGGTCTCCTCCGTCACGCCGCGGATGTTCTGGGCGAGCTTGGAGTACCAGCCGGGCTTGTCCTTGATGGTCTTGCGGATCGCGGCAAAAAGGACTTCCTCTTCCTCGTTCTCGGGCTTCGGGAGCACGTTGATATCTTTTTCCGCGCGCGAGCCGAGATGGACGAGCAGCGTCGCGTCGCCGCCGTCATCGAGGATCATGTTCGGCGTGCCGCCATCGGCCCACTCGAAGATCTTATGCGTGAACTCCCAGTACTCGACCAGCGACTCGCCCTTGTAGGCGAAGACCGGCGTGCCCGATGCGGCTATCGCCGCGGCCGCGTGGTCCTGGGTCGAGTAGATGTTGCACGAGGCCCAGCGGATGTCGGCGCCGAGCGCCTTCAGCGTCTCGATCAGCACCGCCGTCTGGATCGTCATGTGCAGCGAGCCGGCGATGCGGGCCCCCTTGAGCGGCTGCTGTTTGCCAAACTCCTGGCGGACCGCCATCAAGCCCGGCATTTCGGTCTCGGCGATGGCGATCTCCCGCCGCCCCCAATCGGCAAGCTTGATGTCGGCAACCCTGTAGTCGCTCGTCGCGGCCATAAAATGCTCCTGAGATGCGCGTGGGGGAGGGACCTGGCCCCTGCTGGGCAGAGGGGGCGTAATAGCAGTCGCGCCTGAGGCCTTCAACGGGTTTTTGCGCCGCGGCGGGCGCCGGCCAAGTTGGCGGGGCTGCTAGGCCAAGTTGTTGAAATCGTCCAGCAATGCCGCGATCTTGGCGGTATCGGCCTGCTCCATGATGGTGCGAGCGCGGGTGACCGCGGCACCTAGATCGAGGGCGCGGACGCGCTGCTTGACGCGGGCCAGCCGAATGGTCGCCATCGACAGCTCGCGGATGCCAAGCCCGGTCAGCAGCGCCGTGAAGCGGGGATCGCCGGCCATCTCGCCGCACAGGCTCACTGGGATGCGGTTGCGCAGCGCCGCCTCCGTGCTGAACTGGATCAGCCGCAGCACCGCGGGATGGAGCGGATTGAAGAGATGAGCGACCTGCTCGTCACCGCGGTCGATGGCGAGCGTGTACATAGTCAGGTCGTTGGTGCCGATCGCGAAGAAATCGCAGACCTGCGCCAGCGCATCGGCGGCGAGGGCCGCACCCGGCACTTCGATCATCGCACCCAGCGGCGGCAGCGGGTCGGCGATGGCGGTGCCGCGCCGCACCAGCCTACGGGCGACGCGGGCGAGGATCGTCCGCACCTCGGCGACCTCGGCCGGCGCGGTGACGAGCGGCAGCAGGATGCGCACCGGACCATGGGCGCCGGCGCGCAGGATGGCCGCGAGCTGCGGCTCCAGCAGCGACGGCATCTGCAGCGACAGCCGCACGGCCCTGACGCCCAGTGCCGGATTGGGGCCCGGCTCGATGTCCTGGCCGAGTGCGGCGGCGATCTTCTCGCCGCCGACGTCCAGGGTCCGGATCGTCACCGGCCGCGGCGCCATGCCCCGCACGATCTCGGCAAGGGCGACGTACTGCTCCTCCTCGGTCGGCACCTCGTCGCGGTTCATGAACATGAACTCGGTGCGCAGCAGGCCGACGCCCATGGCGCCCACCGCGCGTGCGGCCTCGACCTCGCGCGGCAGCTCGATATTCGCCTGCAGCACGATCTCGACGCCGTCGCGCGTCACCGCCGGCAGCTTCGAGATGCGCGCGAGCTGGCGCTGCTCTCGCGCCTGCTCGAGCCGCTTGCGCTCGTAGAGGTCGAGGGTCGCGCCGCTGGGATGGAGAACGACGTGCCCGCCATCGCCGTCGACCACGGCGATGTCGCCGTTGCGCACCATGCCTATCAGCCCGCTCACGCCGAGCACCGCGGGCAGGCCGAGCGAGCGCGCCATGATCGCGGTGTGACTTTCGGTGCCGCCCGACACCGCCGCGAACCCGGCCACCCGATCGGGATCCATCAGTGCGGTGTCGGCGGGCGTGATCTCCTCGGCGATGACGATGGCGCCCTCGCGCAGCTCCTTGAACGCCTGGAACGGCGTCTTAGTCAGGTTGCGCAGCAGGCGCGTGCCGACCTCGCGCACGTCCTGCACGCGCGCGGCGAGGTAGGGCTCGTGCATCGACTGGAAGTCCTGGGCGATCGCGGCCACTTCGGCCTGAACCGCCGCCTCGGCATTGATGCGGTCCTCGGCGATGCGTCGCTCGACGCCGCGCACGAGGCGCGAATTCGACAGCATCTGCGCGTGCGCATCGAGCAGATAGCCCATCTCCTCGCGCGCCGAGGGCGGCATGCCGGCGCTCTTCGCTTTCAGCTTCGAAAGCTGCCGCAGTGACTTGTCGAGCGCATGGCGCAGGCGCTCGCGCTCCCTCTCCACCTCGCCGGCCGCGAGCTTGTATTCGCGGACGGCGATGGTGCTGATGTCGTGGACGAAGGCGGGGCCGATCGCGATGCCCGGCGAGACGCCAAGCCCTTCGAACGCGATCTCCTTGCCGGCCGGCGCCTCGCGGCGCGTCCGCGCGCCGGGTCGCCTGCCGGCGGCCACGTCAGTCCTCCTCGAACTTCGCGGCGATCAGCGCCGCGATCGCTTCGATCGCCTGTTCGGCCTGCGGGCCGTAGGCGCTGAGCCGTATCTGGCTGCCGGGACTCGCGGCGAGCATCATGAGGCCCATGATAGAGCGGCCGGAGACGGATGTATCCTTGTGCGTGACCGTGATGTTCGCGTCGAACTGGCCGGCCAGCTTCACGAAGCGCGCTGCGGCGCGCGCATGCAGGCCGCGCTTGTTCAGGATCGTCACTTCCTGCTCGACCGTGCCGTCCTCATTGACGGTGAACTGGCGGTCGTTCACCGGGACTCACCTGCGAGCAGTTGCGATGCGACGTTGATGTACTTGCGGCCGGCCTCGCGCGCTGCGGTCACCGCATCGCCCAGCTTCTCCGTATTACGCACGCTGGCGAGCTTGATCAGCATCGGCAGGTTCATGCCGGCGATCACCTCGATCTTCGCCTTGTCGATGATGGAGATCGCGAGATTCGACGGCGTGCCGCCGAACATGTCGGTCAACACCACGACCCCGTCGCCGTCGTCGACACGTGCCACGGAGTCGAGGATCTCCTTGCGCCGCAGCTCCATATCGTCCTCGGGGCCGATGCAGACGGCGGCGACATTGCGCTGCGGTCCGACGACGTGCTCGAGCGCTGCGATGAACTCCGCGGCGAGGCGCCCGTGCGTGACCAAGACCATGCCGATCATCGAATGTCCTTCATCATATTCGGTGGCTAACGCCGCCGCTCGCCCTCGCGCTCCATGTCGCGGTGCACGAGCACCACACGGTGGTCGAGCTGGCGCAGTTGCGCCGCGAGCAGCTCGGCGACGAAGACCGACCGGTGCTTGCCGCCCGTGCAGCCGATCCCCACGGTCAGGTAGCTCTTGCCCTCGCGCTGGTAGCGCGGCAGCAGGTTCCGCAGCATCGCGGTGAGGTTCTCGATGAACGGCGCGAAGCCGGGATCGTCGCGGATGTAGTCGCCGACGGCCTGGTCGCGGCCGGTGAGCGGCTCCAGCGCCGCGACGTAATGGGGATTGGCGAGAAAGCGCACGTCGAAGACGAGATCCGCTTCGCGCGGCAGGCCGTGGCGATAGGCGAAGGAGATGATCGACACCGCGAGTCCGGGCTCGGCGTCTAGCGCGAAGCGCTCCTGCACCTGCCGCCGCAGCTCCGTCTGTGGCAGGTTCGAGGTGTCGAGAATGACGTCGGCGCGGTCGCGCAAGGCGTGGATCAGGCTGCGCTCGGCCGAAATGCCGTCGACGACCGGGCGATCGGCGGCGAGCGGATGGCGCCGCCGCGTTTCCGTGAAGCGGCGGCGCAGTACCTCGTCGTCGCAGTCGACGAACAGCACATTGACGTTCAGCGCCTGCTCGGCCTTCAGCCGGTCGATCGCGGAGAGGAACGGGCCCGTGCCGAAGTCGCGCGTACGCGTGTCGATGCCGATCGCGATGGGGCGGTCGGTGCGGTCGTCGGGGCGCACAAGCGAGGACAGCAGCGACAGCGGCAGGTTGTCGACGGCCTCGTAGCCGGCATCCTCGAGCGCCTTGAGCGCCACTGTCTTGCCGGCGCCCGACATGCCCGTGACCAGTACGACCCTCCGGCTCAGCGCCCTCGCGCGCGTCATCTCGCTCGTGCCGGGCAGGACGGCCATGATGTCAGGCGGCGAACAGCCGGCCGCGCGCCGCTTCGCGCGCGGCCAGCCGAACCTTAGCCGCAGCGGAGGCTTCGAACGGCGCCAGCGCCAGCAGCGGCACCTCGATACCCAGCCAGTCTCGGCTTTGCGAGACCGGCAGGCGCTCGACGCGATCGGGTGCGACGAGATCGATGGCGAGGCCGACCGGCGCCTCGGCGACATGCGTCAGCGGCACGATGCCGAGCCCGCGGATCTCGATGCGTCCTGCAATCGGCGCGGGCGGCGATGCCATCAGCCTGCCGTCGCGCCGATTGAGATCGGTGCGGTCGTCGGCGACCAGGCGGCCGCCGGCATCGATCAGGCGGAGCGCGAGATCGGACTTGCCGCTGCCGGACTCGCCGAGCAGCAATACGCCGGTGCCGCCCAGTTCGACGCAGGTGGCATGGATTTGAATGTACGACGGCCCCGGGCTCACAATGGCCGGCAGGGTGTGTCCGAAACGCGTCGGTTGTCAACCGCAGTGCAGCAACGCGGCCGTATGCCGCGGATTTAACACTCGTTAATCGAGCCGCATCAATCGATTGGCAACCGGAGGTGAAGCGGGCGCCGAGGCTCGCTGCTACGAAGAGGCGGGCGCACTTGGCGCCGCGGAGGGCAGGCTTGCGATGATCCGGTGACGGTGCAGCCACTCGATTATCTGCATTGCTGCTGTCTCAGGCGGCATTGTCTCAGTGTCGATAACGATCTCGGGCGCCTCCGGCGGCTCGTATGGTGCGCTGACGCCCGTGAAGTCTGCGATCTCGCCGCGCCTGGCGCGACGATAGAGTCCCTTCGGGTCGCGGCGCTCGCACGTCTCGACCGAAGCGCTCACGTAAATCTCTACGAACTCACCATCCTCCACCAAGGCCCGCGCCGCGCGCCGCTCCTGCCGGAACGGCGAAATGAACGACACTATTACGATCAGTCCCGCATCGACGAACAGCTTGGCGACCTCGGCGATCCGGCGGATGTTCTCGACCCGGTCCTCCGCCGTGAATCCAAGATCCTTGTTGAGGCCATGACGGACGTTGTCGCCGTCGAGGACATAGGTATGAACGCCGGCAGTTGAGAGCGCCCGCTCTACCAGGTTCGCGATCGTCGACTTCCCGGCACCGCTGAGCCCCGTAAGCCACAGCACGCAGGGCTTGTGGCCCTTGATCGCCGTGCGCGCGTGCTTGTCGACGTCCAGCGCCTGCCAGAAGACGTTCCCAGTCGCCGCTTCCGCGGCGACGAACATGCCCGCGCCGGCGGTCGCATTCGTCACACGATCGATCAGGATGAAACTTCCCGTCGGCCGGCACACGCGATAAAGGTCGAAGGCGAGGGGCGCGCTTAGCCTGATGCTGCACAGCGCTATCTCGTTCATGTCGAGGTGGCGCGCATCCGTATGTTTTTTCAGATCCGGGTCGCATTTGCTGTGAATGCGCGTCACGGCCGCGTGCAGCTCGCTCGTTCCGGCGCGCAGCAGATACTCGCGGCCGGGGAGGAGCGGTGCTTGGTCCATCCACAGCAGATTCGCGGTTGCGCGGTCGGAGAGCTCAGGCGCCGGCGTACCCGAGGCCAGGACCATGCCGCGTCCGATGTCGACCGTCTCCGCCAGTTCGACGCTCACGGCGTGGCCGCTTTCCACCCGGTCGAGCGGGTCGGCGCCCGCCCAGAGCCGCGTCACGGTGACGGTCTGGCGGCTCGGAAACGCCGTGACGCTTTGACCCGCCCGCAGGCTGCCACTCACCACGGTCCCGCAGTACCGACGGCCCGCGTCGCTACGGACCACGAGCTGAATCGGCAGCCGCAGGGCCGTGCTCCCCGTTCCGGCACGGGACGCCAGGCCCTCCAGGCACTCCATCAGCGTCGGGCCGCCAAACCACGTCATCGCTGCACTGCGCTGAAAGACATTGTCGCCGCGGAGGGCGGACACCGGTATGCAAACGACGCGGGATAGGTCGAGCGCGCCCGCGAAACGTAGGAACGCCTCTGAGACGCTTTCGAATGCATCAAACGAGAAACCGACCGCATCCATCTTGTTCACTGCGAGGACAACCTGCCTCACGCCCATCATTGCGACGATCTGGGCATGCCTGCGCGTCTGCTCGCTGATGCCGCGGCTCGCGTCGGCTACCAGGACGGCTGCGTCCGCGTTCGAGCATGCCGCCGCCATTCTAGCGGTGTATTGCTGATGGCCGGGCGCGTCGAGCACCGTGAACCTGCGCCGCGGCGTCGCGAAGTATCGGTAGGCGACATCTATGGTGATGCCTTGCTCGCGCTCAGCCTCAAGGCCGTCGAAGACGAGCGAGAAATCGACATGGCCGAGGCCTTTGCGTCTACTCTCGGCATAGATCTGTGCGACCTGATCCTCTGCGAGGCAGCCGCTGTCGTGCAGCAGGCGTCCTACAAGCGTGCTCTTGCCGTCATCGACATTGCCGCAAGTTACGAACTGAAGCAGCGAGGTCTCATCCTTGCCGGTGGGGGCAGCACATGGAGGCGCGGATACTTCCGGGGGCATCAAAAATAGCCCTCGCGCTTCTTGCGCTCCATGGAAGCGGACGCATCCTGGTCAATCAGGCGACCCGCACGTTCGCTCAGCGGCGAGCGGAGCAACTCCTCGATGATCGCCGGCACGCTGGCAGCTTCGGATTCGACCGCGCCGGTGAGCGGATAGCATCCGAGCGTGCGAAACCGCACGCGACGCACCTCCGGCCGTTCGCCCGGGCGCAGGTTAAAACGGTCATCATCGACTGCGATCCACGTTCCGGCACGGCGAACCACGGCCCGCTCTGCGGCGAAGTAGAGGGGGACGACCGGGATCTCCTCGTGGGCGATATACCGCCACACGTCCAGCTCGGTCCAATTCGACAGTGGGAAGACGCGGAGGGACTCGCCCTGACCCAAGCGCGTGTTGAAGAGACGCCACGGCTCCGGCCGCTGCCGGCGCGGATCCCAGCGGTGGCCCGGCGCGCGGATGGAGAACACGCGTTCCTTGGCGCGCGACTGCTCCTCGTCGCGCCGGGCGCCGCCAATCGCGGCCTCGAACCCGTGCGCATCCAGCGCGTCTTTGAGCGCCTGCGTTTTCATTATCGCGGTGTACACGGCGCTGTCGTGCGAAAACGGCGTGACCCCGTCGGCAACACCCTTTTCATTGATCCAGACGTGGAGTTTCAGGCCCGGCTGGCGCGCGACGTCATCGCGAAACGCGATCATCTCGCGGAATTTCCAGGTCGTGTCGACATGGAGCAGCGGGAACGGAAGCGGCGCCGGATGGAAGGCCTTGCGCGCTAGGTGCAGCAGGACCGAAGAGTCCTTGCCGATCGAATACAGCAGCACGCTGTGCCGGCACAGCGACGCCGCCTCGCGGAGGATGTAGATGCTCTCCTCCTCGAGCGCCGCGAGGTGGCCGGAGGGCTGGCTCATGTCACGCTGTTCTCCGCACCAGTCCGGGCGGCGGCACGGAGT
>DATAAP010000053.1:0-9641 GCA_036260035.1 Alphaproteobacteria bacterium
AGGTGCTGAAGTCGATGAAGTTGCCGATCGACGGCCTGCGTTCGAAGAGCTGGGACGAATTCGCGCGTCCCGGAGCGCCGGCAATGGATTTCGTGTTCACAGTCTGCGATCAGGCAGCCGGAGAGGTGTGCCCGATCTGGCCGGGCAATCCTGTCACGGCGCATTGGGGCATTCCCGACCCAGCCGCCGCGGAGGGCGAAGCGCAGGCGGCTGCGTTTCACGATGCTTATCGACGCCTCGATGCGCGCATCAAACTGTTCCTGTCTCTGCCCTTGGACAAACTTGATCGGCTGGCGATCAAACGCGAGGCTGACAGGATCGGACGCCTCCGCCCGGATGCGACGACCGAGGCCGCTTCTTGATCGGACTCATCGATTGGCGCAAGCCAGCGGCTGAATTCCTCGGCACAGCCTTCCTGCTTACGGCGATCGTCGGCTCCGGCATCATGGCCGAGCGGCTTTCCGGCGGCAATTCTGCCGTTGCGCTGCTCGCAAATGCCGTAGCCACGGGCGCCGCCCTGTTCGCGCTGATCCACATCTTCGGGCCGATCTCGGGCGCCCACTTCAATCCGGCCGTCACACTCGCTCTGGCTCTTGCGCGCGAGACGCCGCGCGAGCATGTCCTGCCCTATGTCCTCGCTCAATTAGGCGGAGCGGTTGCCGGCGTGTGGATCGCCCATCTGATGTTCGACCTTCCCATCCTCCAGACCTCGGCGCACACGCGAACCGGCGTCGGGCAATGGACGGGCGAGATCGTCGCCACATGCGGCCTGCTTGCCGTCATCGCGAGCGGAAAGCGGCACTTCGCTTCGGCATTGCCGAGCGCCATCGCCATGTACATCGTCGCCGCGTACTGGTTCACATCGTCTACTTCGTTCGCCAATCCGGCGGTGACGATGGCGCGTTCGCTGACCGACACTTTTGCCGGCATCGCGCCGGCCAATGTGACGGGATTCATCATCGCCCAAGCCCTCGGCGCAGGAGCGGGACTCCTGGTCGCGCGGATGCTGGGCTTTCGCTACGCCTTTTCCACCACCGGCAGTGGTCGCTCCCAGATGGGCCCTTGCGCAAAAGCGCGTTCAGCACAACAATTCGAAAAACCGTCTGACGTCTGACAAAGACCAGGGAGTGAAACGATGCGTTTCGTGCTGCGGCTGCTGCCGTGCCTTGCAATCGTCCTTACCGCTGGTACCGCTCGCGCGCAGGACGTCGCCGATATGGCGGCGGCGAAGCGCGAGGGCAAGGTGAGCTGGTACACCTCCACACCCGTGGAGGCCGCGCAGAAGATCGCCAAGCTGTTCGAGGATGAGACCGGCATCAAGGTGCAGCTCTTCCGCTCCGGCGGCTCGGCCATCCTGCGGCGCTTCATGCAGGAGTACGAGGCCAAGCGCATCGCGACCGACGTCCTCACCACTTCCGACCCCGCGGCGGCGGCCTCGCTCGCGCGCAAGGGCGTGTTCGTGCCGTTCAAGCCGGCGAATTTCGACAAGATCCCTGCCGAGGCAAAGGACAAGGACGGCGCCTATATCGCGCAGCGGCTCAACATGCTCGGCATCTTCGCGCGTGGCGACAAGGTGCCGGAGGCGCAGCGGCCGAAGACCTGGAGCGACCTGACCGATCCGAAATACAAGGGCCAGATGGTGATGCCGGACCCGTCCTTCACCGCACTGCAGCTCATCGCGGTCGGCACCCTGTCGCAGAAGCTAGGATGGGATTTCTACGAGAAGCTCCGCAAGAACGACACGATGATCGTACAGGGCCATCAGCAGGTCTCCGACATGCTGAAGCGCGGCGAGCGCGTCATCGCCGCCGAGGGCCTCGATTCCTACGCGGTGGACGACCGCCGTGACGGCCACGACATCGTCACGATCTATCCGACCGAAGGCGCCTTCGCGATACCCTCGCCGACCTCGATCATCAAAGGTTCGCCCAACCCGAACGCGGCCAAGGCGTTCGCGGCCTTCATGATCAGCGATGCCGTGCAGAAGATGTTCCCTGCCGAAGGCCACTACGCCGCGCGCGTCGACATCCCGCCGCCCGCGGGCAGCCCGGCGCTGGGCGATCTCAAGCTCATGCCGATCGACTACGACTACATTGAAAAGGAGACCGGGAAGATCAAGGCGCGCTTCAACGAGATCTTCCAGTAGCAGACCGCAGCGCCCTGGATCTTGAATCAGTATCGACACGCTGCTAAGAGGCTCGAATGCCTAATATTTAGGCGCCTGATTTCAGGCAATTTTAAGTAACGCAGGTGAATATCTGGGGCGTTTGACTTGGGGGGATCCATGCGCTCCGACTTTTTCGGCTGCCTCGGGCGGACGATCCGCATCCGCCTGGCCGCACTGTTCGTCGTATTCGGCCTCGCGCCAATCGGAATCCTTTTCGGCGTGCTCTGGGCGCATAACGACACGTTCGAGGCCGCGTTCAGCACGAAGATCGTGATGACCGCGCAATCGCTCAACGATGCGATCAACCGCAATCTGTTCGAGCGCTATGGCGACGTGCAGGCCTTTGGCCGCAATGCTGCGGTATTCAACGAGGCCAATTGGCGCAAGCCAGGCGACGGCAATCCCCTTGTCACGGCGATGAACGCCTATATGGAGCTCTACGGCATCTATGACCTGATGCTGTTCGTCGGGCCGAAGGGCGATCTGCTCGCCGTCAACTCCGCCGATGCCAAGGGCAAGCCGCTTCCCACCGAGAAGCTCTACGCCCAGAAATTCGCCGACGAGGCCTGGTTGCAGAAGGCGCTCAAGGGCGACTTCCTGCAGGGCAGCAACGGCTTTACCGGCACCGTGGTCGGCCAGCCCGGCGTCCACGCCGTACTGAAGGACGTGCACGGCGGCGATGGCTTCGCGATCCCCTTCAGCGCTCCCGTCAAGAATGCGGCCGGTGAGGTCTTGGGCGTCTGGGTCAATTTCGCAAGCTTCGGCCTGGTCGAGGAGATCGCCAAAGCCTATGACGACCAGCTCAGAGCCGAAGGCACGGTAGCGCGCATCCTCCTGCTCGACCCCAACGGCGTGGCGCTCGTCGACACAGCGCGCTCGCGGGAAGGCAAGTATCTCCGCGAGCTCGCGGCATTGCAGGCCATGAACCTGCTGCGCCTCAAGCATCCGGCGGCCGTCGGCGCCAAGGAGGGCCGTACCGGCGCCGTCGCGCACGACGGCGCCACCTTCGCCTTCGCACCGAGTAAGCCCGCCTACGACTATCCTGGTCTTGGCTGGCTGGCGCTGGTCAGCGTGCCGGAGGGGAAGCTCGCGGCTGCCTGGCGCACCCTGCTGACGGTCACCGGCCTGATCATGCTGCTGAGCGTAGCTGCGATCGGCGCGTGCGGCTTCCTCGTCGCCAACGGAATCTCGCGGCCGATCGCGGCGATGACCGAGGTGATGCGCCGCATCGCCGGCGGCGAAACCTCAGCACAGGTGCCTTTCGAAGGCCGCGCCGACGAAGTCGGCACGATGGCCAAAGCCGTCGCCTTCTTCCGCGACAAGATGCGCGAGGTGGATACCATCCGCTCCGAGCAGGAGAAGAAGGCGCAGGAGGAAGCGGCGCGCCACCGGCAGCTGACCAATGCCGCGGGCAATTTCGAGCGGCAGGCAAGCGAGATCGTCAGCACGGTCGGCGACGTCTCCACCACGCTCAGGGAGTCGGCGGAGAAAGTCGCGGCAACCGCGCAAGCAACACGCGAAGAATCGCTGAAAGCCGCATCCGTCTCGGCCCAGATGTCCGCGAGCGTCGAGACGGTCGCGACCGCTGCCGAACAGCTATCGACCTCGATTGCGGAGATCGCGCGCCAGGTCGCCTCGGCGTCGACCATGGCCGGCCAGGCGGTCTCGCAGGCCCGTACCAGCAATGAGGCGGTTGAAGGGCTGCTGAGCGCGGCGCAGAAGATCGGCGAGGTGGTCCGCCTCATCAACGAGATCGCGGCGCAGACCAACCTGCTAGCGTTGAACGCGACCATCGAGGCGGCGCGCGCCGGCGAAGCCGGCAAGGGCTTCGCGGTCGTTGCCTCGGAAGTGAAGTCGCTTGCCAATCAGACGGCGAAGGCGACCGACGAGATTGCCGCGCAGATCACCGCAATCCAAAGCGCCACGGGCGATGCGGTCAACCGCATCCGCGCCATCGGCGAGACGATCGAGCAGATCTCGTCCGTGTCGACCACGATCGCCTCGGCGATCGAGGAGCAAGGTGCCGCGACGAAGGAGATCGCGCGCAGCGTGCAGGAGGCGTCCGGCGCCACAGGTGCTGTGACGCGCAGCGTTGCGGCCGTCCAGGAGAATGCCACCAGCGCCGACGCTGCCATGCAACATCTGCGCGAAGTCGCGGCCACCATGGCTCGCGAGTCGGATCGTCTGAGCCGCGAGGTTACCAGCTTCCTCAGCGGCGTTCGCTCCGCCTAGCGCCTATCCTACCGCGCGGCCGGTATCGTCGAGCGCGGCGGCCCGGGTCGATGTGATCGGTGTGAGGCGGACGTCCTGCGCCGCCTCGTTCCGCTCCGACGTCGCTTCCCAAATGACACAGGCGAGCACCAGCGCCAGCAACAGGAGGATGTTAAGCGCAAGGCTCGGACGCCGGCGTTCCTCGAAGCGGCTCCGCCGCACGGAAAGGACCAGCGGAAAGCGGACGATCGTCGCTGGCTTCGCGTAGGTCTGGATCGCGGGCACGTCGCTCACCCGCGCGGTCTGGTGCTTTGTCATTCCGATCCCCTGGAGAGTCTGTGCCCGCCTCCGTGACCCTGCCGGAAGCGGACGCTGCCAGATTGGCGGTCGGACATGTCGTCCACGCTTCGCTGGAGTGACGAGCCTGTTTCAGTTGTTTCCGCTGTCGGCCCGCGCCGGCGTCCTGTGTCTTGCGGTGTCGCGCGAGCGGCAAGTACTCGACGGAGCCGGGCACGGACGCGGTGGTGGCCGGACCCACTACAGCTTCGCGACCGGCGCCCCCGGCGAGAGACCCCGCAGAATGGGCTTGCTCACAAGCCGAAGAATGCCGCGACCGCCGCGACTTGGCCCTCGAGCATGTGGCGGCCGGGCTGGATGCGGCAGCCTTTCGCCTGTGCGGCTTTCAGCAACGGCGTCACCTCTGGCTTCATGATCACGTCGACGACGAGCATGTGCACCTCGATCACCGCGGGATCGACCGGAAGCGGGTCGGACGGCAGCATGCCCATAGGCGTTGCATTGACGATCGTGTCGTGGTCTTTGGGCACGGGCGGCCCTGCATCGGCCAGCACTGCGGGATGGGCGCGCCGCACGCCCTCGACCACCCGCGCCGCCTTCGCCTGATCGACATCGAAGACGGTCAGGCGCGCTACACCCGCCTCGGCCATCGCAAAGGCAATCGCGCTTCCCGCCCCGCCCGCGCCGACCAGCAGGACCTTCCTACCCTTCGGCTCGATCCTCTGGGCGCGCAGGCCGTGGACGCAGCCGCGCCCATCGAACATGTCGCCGACCCAGCGCCCGTCGCGCTCACGCCGCGCCGCATTGATCGCCCCCACCATGCGGCCGGTCGGCAGCGCCTCGTCGACGAGGGCGGCCATCCGCGGCTTGTGCGGCACGGTGACGACGATCCCGTCGAGATTGGCGATCGTCTTCAGGCCGGCAAAGGCGGCCTCGAGCGATTCCGGCGCGACATCGATCGGTACCATCACCGCATTCCGGCCTGCGGCATGGAAGAGCGGGTTGAACGTCATCGGCGACTTCACCTGCGCGACCGGATGGCCGATGATGACAAAGAGCCGCGTCTCGCCGGTGATCGGCGCGTTGATAGGCGCCTGCGTCATGCGCCCTTCGCCTTTGCGGCAAGCCGTGCGCCGAAGCGCTGCAGGTCAATCACCATCCGCTCATGCGTTCCGCTGCCGATCTCCTCGCGCTCGTCCCGCGCGGAGACGGTGAACGCGATACGCTTACCTTCCGCCTCGGTGACCGTCGCCTCGGCACGCACGGTCTGCCCGACCGGTGTCGCGGCGAGATGGCGCACGTTCACCAGCGTGCCGACGGCGCTCTCACCGGGCTCCAAGAAAGGCCGCAGCGCATTGAGGGCCGCGTTCTCCATCATCATGATCATCACCGGTGTCGAGAACACCGGCGGCAGCAGCGGGTCCTTGAACTGGCTCGCCAGGTGCTCGTGGCTGACGCGCAGGCTGAACTCGCCGCGCGCGCCTTTCTGTACGGGTCGCATTGTCCCTCCGTCGAATCACCGGACGCACATTAGCGCTGCCGCGACGGCGATGCAGTACGAACATCGAATCGATAGCCAGCCGGCAGTGGCACGAAGCAGCACCGGCCCGGTAGCGTCGCGCCGTCGTGTCAGGGGAACGGCATGGAGCTCTACCAGATCCGCTACTTTCTCGCGCTGTCCGAGACGCTCAACTTCACGCAGGCAGCGGAGCACTGCAACGTCACGCAACCTGCGCTCTCGCGCGCAATCCAGCGGCTGGAGGAGGAACTCGGCGGTCTCCTGTTCCGGCGCGAGCGCAGCCAGACGCATCTCACCGATCTCGGCCGCCTGGTGAGGCCGCAGCTCGAGGACATCCTGAGCCAGACGGATGCCGCAAGCCGCGCCGCGCGCGCCTTTCTCAAGCTCGAACACGCGCCGCTCTCCGTCGGCGTCATGTGCACGATCGGGCCGGCACGCTTCGTGAGCTTCCTGACAGACTTCCGCAAGAAGAATCCGGGCATCCGCCTCACCTTGCTGGAGGCGCCGCCGAAACGGCTGAGCGAGCTGCTTCTCGAAGGCAGGATAGATGTCGCGATCATGGCCCAGCCCGAACCGTTCCACGAGCGCCTCGACGCTATGCCGCTTTATGGCGAACGCTTCGTCATCGGCTTTCCGGTGAGCCACCCTTTCGAGGCACGGAATGCCGTCACGCTTCGCGAGACGGACAGCCAGAGCTATCTCGACCGCATCAACTGCGAATATGCGAGCTTCATCGATACGTTATGCGAGAAGCAGGGCATCACCCTCAATGTGGAATATCGCAGCGAACGCGAGGACTGGATCCAGATCCTGATCGCCGCCGGCATGGGCATTGCGATCCTGCCGGAATACTCCGCAACAGTGCCCGGCGTGCTGACTCGGCCGATCATCGAGCCGGAAATCATCCGCCAAGTGTGCCTGGTCACGATTGCGGGCCGTCGGTTCTCTGCTGCAGTAAGCACGTTCGTGCGGGGACTGCGCGCGCATCGCTGGATGCCCTGATTCGCCTGCCTCATTTTTTGGCTGCCAGCGATCGCCTTTAGCGGCGATAATGGCCCGAGTCGGCGATTCGCACGGACGAATCGCGAGAACGTCAACGGAACTTGTTCCTTCGGAATGAACGCGCGCATAGCCTTCGGCATGAAACTCGGCCTGTCTCGTCAGCACGCGACGACGCTTGCGCGACTGCGCACGCCGCAAAAGATTCAGGATTTCGTCAGCGAATTACCAACCAATTTCGAGCCGGAGGGCGACACCTGCCTTTCGGTCGCCGAGGTGCTGCGGCAGCGCCGCGCGCACTGCATCGAGGGCGCGTTCGTCGCTGCCTGCGCGCTGTGGATGAATGGCGAGCCGCCGCTGCTGATGGATTTCCAGGCGACCCTCGACGACGATCACGTAATCGCTTTGTTCCGCCGCGGCGGCTGCTGGGGCGCCATCTCCAAGAGCAACCATATCTGGCTGCGCTGGCGCGATCCGGTCTATCGCACGCCGCGCGAGCTCGCCATGTCGTATTTCCATGAATATGTCTGGCGCGCGAATAAGAGCCTGCGCCGCTATTCGCGCCCGTTCGATCTCCGCCGCTTCGATCCCGCCCTCTGGGTGACCAACAAGGACAATTGCTGGGACATCGCCGAGGCGCTCGACGAGTGCCGGCACTACACGATGATCACGCCTGCGCAGGCGCGCATGCTGCGGCCGCGCGACCGGCTCGAAGTCGAGGCGGGCAAGTTCCTGCAATTCGAGGCGCCCGACCGCAAGACCTCGCTGCGCTACTGACAGTGGTGTGATCCACGTCACTGCCGCGCCGCGGCATCGGCGCTATCAAGCGCCCATGAACAAGTCGATCTTCCGCCCGATCCTAGCCGATTGGCGCCGCTGGAGCCCCGCCGAACGGCTCGCCGCCATCCTGCTGCTCGCCGGGATCGTGCTGATCCAAGTCCCGCTGATCCTATAGGATCAGTTAACGGCCGCGTTCCGGCCCGTCGGCCAGCATCAATCCCCGCAGTAATCGGGGATTAACCGCCGCAATTCATAGTCGCGCCTGCGGTGTCTGTGGCAGAGGCAAAGCCCGGGCTTGGCGCGGCCCTGCGGCCGCCAAGGCCGATCACTCGGCATCGCGTGGCTGGCGGTATCTACATACGCAGATGCCGGCTCCGGCCTCGTCGGGGCAAAACAGGATTGACTTATGGACGACATGGACAATGCGGCCCAAAGCGCGCCGCCCGCCAGCGAGAGCGCCGAAAGCCCGATCGAGCGACGGCTCGTCATGCGGCTGTTGCGGGTCTGGCGCGACAGAGCCGAGCCCGAGGACATGCCCTCGCGCGAGCGGCTGACGGTCGACCACATCGTCGAATCGAAGCCGTTCTGCTGGACCGCCACTATCGACTCTGCCGGCGAGGCGCGCTTCGACTGGATCGGCGATGCCTATGCCATCGACAAGCCGCAGGCGCTGATCGGACAGAAGCTTTCGGCGGCGGCCGAGGGCACGCTGATCGCGCGCGCCTCCGCGTATGCGAACAACGTGATCACCTGGCGCGTGCCGATGTCTTTCGGCGGCGAGCTCAAGCATCGCGACGGCCAGACGCTGCTGTTCCGCAGCATCATCCTGCCGCTTCGCAACGCGGACAGCGCCGACGTCACCCATCTCCTCGGCGCCGCCAATTATCGCCTTCTCACCTGAGCGCACCACGCACGAACCAAGAAGAAAATACAACGCGCCATGAACCACCCCTTTGAAATCCACGCGCTGCGCGCCGGCAAATGGAAGATCGATTCGATCATGGACGACAAGGAGCTCGCGGTGGAAGCCGCGAAGGCTCTGGCGCGTCGCAACGGCGTCGAAGCGGTCCGCGTCGTGCGCGAGATGTACAATCAGCAGAAGGGCGAGTTCGCGCGCCGCACGATCTTCCACACCTCGCGTCAGCAGGAGATGATCGCGGCCGAGACCGAGCGCAAGAAGGTGATTGCCGTCGAGGAGGCGCGCGACCAGGACGCGCTCAAGCGCCTCGCCCAGGCCGAGCGTAAGCGGGTCGAGGCGCAGCGCAAGCGCGCGGCGCGCGCACGGCTGTTCACGATGCTCGGCGCCAGCGCCGCGGCCGTTGTCGCCGTGATCGGCTGGATGGTCTTCAAGAGCTGAGCCGCCGCTAGAACTTCTCCACCCACGGCCGCAGCTCGACCTCCCACGTCCAGGCGCTGCGGTGCTGGCGGTGAATGTGCAGATAGCTCTCGGCGATCGCCGCCGGGTCGAGCATCCCATCGGCCCCGCGATCCTCGCCGGCATGCGACGGCCCGGCGATGCCGCCATCGATTACGAAATGCCCGACATGGATGTTCTTCGGCGCCAGCTCGCGCGCCATGCTCTGCGCAAGGCCGCGTAGCGCGAACTTACCCATCGCGAACGGTGCCGACTGCGGATAGCCCTTTACACTCGCCGATGCGCCGGTGAAC
>DATAAP010000054.1:0-16468 GCA_036260035.1 Alphaproteobacteria bacterium
GATAACGTCAGGGTTCTGCACGGAGACGGCACGCGCGGCTGGCCGGAGTTCGCACCCTACGACGCGATCGTCGTCGCCGCCAGCGGCCCCGAGGTCCCCCGCAGCCTGCGCGACCAGCTCCGCATCGGCGGACGACTGGTCATCCCGATCGGCGACGAGGCGCGGGTCCAGGAGCTCAAGCGGATTACGCGCACCACTGCCACCGCGTTCGAGGAAGAGGATCTTGGCCCGGTGGCCTTCGTCCCGCTGATCGGCGCCGAAGGCTGGCATGAACAGGACGCGCAGATTGACGCCCATCCGCTGGCGCGATGGCCGATCCGGGCGCGGCGGAGCAGAGAGCGGTCAGCCGTCGAATTGATCGAGCACCACGCTGAGGCCCTGCCCCCACTCTCCGACGATGCATTCGGCGCTATGTTCGATCGCTTCGGCAACGCGCGGATCGTGCTGCTCGGCGAAGCGACGCATGGGACGTCAGAGTTCTACCGCGCGCGCGCCGAGATCACGCGCCGCCTCGTCGAGCGCCAAGGCTTCAACATCGTCGCGGTCGAAGCCGACTGGCCCGATGCCGCGCAGATCGACGCCTATGTCCGGCAAAGGCCGGTCTCGATGGCGGACCGCCCCTTCACGCGCTTCCCGACTTGGATGTGGCGGAATGCCGAGATGCGGGATTTCGTCGGCTGGCTCAAGCGGCACAACGCCCGCCTCAGCGGCGGCGACGCGTATGTCAGCTTCCACGGGCTCGACCTGTACAGCCTCAACAGCTCGACGGAAGCGGTGATCGCCTATCTCGACAATGTCGACCCCGAGGCGGCGCGCGTGGCCCGCGAGCGTTATGGCTGTCTCACGCCATGGCAGGCGGATCCCGCCACATACGGACGCGCGGCCCTCAGCACTGGCTATGCGCCCTGCGAGGAGGCAGTCACGAAGATGCTCAAGGAGCTGCTCGACCGGCGGATCGACTACGCAGCGCAGGACGGCGAGAGCTATTTCGACGCGGCACAGAATGCGCGGCTGGTTGCGGCGGCCGAAGAGTATTACCGCATCATGTATTACGGTTCCGCGGAGTCCTGGAACCACCGCGACCGGCACATGTTCGAGACGCTGCGGGCGATCCTGGGCGCGCGCGGCCCCCAGTCGAAGGCAGTCGTGTGGGCGCACAACTCGCATATCGGCAATGCCGCAGCGACCGAGATGGGCAGCCACGGTGAGATCAACATCGGTCAGCTCTGCCGCGAGGAGTTCGGCGCATCCGCTGCTCTCATCGGCTTCAGCACCGACCACGGGACCGTGGCGGCCGCATCGGACTGGCGCGGCCCGATGGAGGTGATGACCGTGCGTCCATCCCACCCGGAGAGTTATGAGCGGCTCTGCGCCAAGACGAGCGGCAACTGTTTCCTGCTGGACCTGCGGCCGGACGGGCGTCGCGACCTGCTGGACGAACTGTCGCGACCGCGCCTCGAGCGCGCGATCGGCGTCGTCTATCGGCCGCAGACCGAGCGCGCGAGCCACTATTTCGATGCGGTCCTGCCAAGACAGTTCGACGCCTGGACCTGGTTCCGCGAAACGCGCGCGGTCGAGCCGCTGCCGGTCGCCACCGCGCCGGGAACTCCCGAGACCTTCCCGTTCGGTGTGTGACTGGCTAGGAAAACTTCAAGGTGATTCCGCCGTCGACCGGCAGGCTGACGCCGGTGATGTACTTCGCCTCGTCGGACGCAAGAAAGAGGGCGGCGTAGGCGACGTCCCAGGCATCGCCCATCTTGCCGGTCGGACATTGCGCATCGCGGATCGCGATCATCTTGTCGACATCGCCGCCGCTATAGGCGCCCGCCAGCCCCTTATGCACCATCGGCGTGTTCATGAGCCCCGGCAGGATGCAGTTGCAGCGTATACCTTTTGCCGCGTACTGCATCGCGATCGCGCGCGTGAACGGGATCACCGCGCCTTTCGTGGTGGAGTAGCCGATATATGGCACGCCCGTGTAGCGCAGCCCTGCGATCGAGCCGATATTGACGATCGCGCCGCCCCGTCCGCTCGCCTCGAACTGCCGCAGCATATGCGGCAGCACGTACTTGCAAGTGAGGAACATGCTCTTGAGGTTGACACGGACGGTCTTGTCCCAGACCTCCTCGCTCTCCTCGACCGGCCCGCCTGAATCAAGGATCCCGACGTTGTTGTGCAGAACGTCGATACGGCCGAAGCGGGCGACGCAGCGCTCGACCAGCGTACGCACGTCGTCGCCGCGCGACACGTCGGCCGACTGCACCTCGCACGTGCCGCCCTCGGCGTCGATGATGGCCTTCGTCTCCGCGGCGGCCGCGGCGTTGAGATCGACCGCGAAGACGCTAGCGCCCTCGCGCGCGAAGAGGACGGCAGCGGCTTTGCCGTTGCCCCAACCGGGGCCGATCGCGCCCGCCCCGGTGACGATCGCGACCTTTCCAGCGAGTCGTCCGGGCATCGGTCACTTCATCAGGCCGCGGCGGGCCATCCACGCCTGGGCCAGTGCGGCGATCTGATCGCTATTGGTGTCCATCATCAGCATGTGCGTGTTGCCGGTCATGCCCAGCTTGGGCAGGTCCAGCCACTCGGAGTCGACGCCGGCCGCGCGCAGCGCCTCATGCCAGCGCGCGATCGCTGGCGTGATGCGCTGCCACAGCTCCTGCTTGTCGAGATAATCGCCCCAGATGAACAGGTGCGGCACGCCCCTGAGCTTCGTTGCGTCGACATTGGCCGGGTTCGGCGCGCCGGAGGGCTCGACGGCAACGATGCCCTTGATCTTGTCGGGCGCGTTGAGTGCAGCATTGAACGCGAAATTGCCGCCCTGGCTATGCACCACGATCACGCACGGGCAGACTTTCTGCACCAGCGCATCGTAGGCGCGCTGCGTGGCGGCGTCGTTGGTCGCCCAGCGCGGCACACCCTGCTTGTTGAACTGGTCGAAGGCGGCGACCGGGAACTTCTGGCCGGGATGCGCGACGCGGCGCGCAGGGTCGGGATTGTACGAATCCTTCGGGCCGATGCGGAACAGCTCCCAAGCTTCCTTCTTGGCGCGGAAGAACGGCTCGGTCGAGAAGATCTCTGGGTAGCGCGCCCACGACGCGCGGCCGCGCTCCACGGCATCGGAGACGTAGGTGTCGTGCCCGGCCTTGAGGAAGTACATCTGCCAGCCGGGCTGCCCGTCGGGCTTGGTCTCCCAGGTGACGCCGGTGAGGCCGCCGCCATGCCACATCAGCAGCGGGTAGCGCGCCTTCGGCTCCGATAGCTTCGTGTAGTGGACGTACATCTGCTCGACTTCGAACTCGCCGTTCGGGTCGACGCGGAACGGCGGCGCGCCCGCCGTGAAGACGATCTCGCGCACCGGCAGGCCCGAGAGCACCGCCTCCCGCCCGCCGACATGGAAGCCGCCGACCTCCTTGACATCGAGGCCGCTGGTGCAGCCGGCGAGAAAGGCCGCGAGTGCGACCGCCAATCCCCTGCAAATCATCGTCTCTCCCCTGATGGTCTTATGAAGCCGGCGCCGGGCCCTTTGCCCATTCGCGCAATTCGGTCTTGAGGATCTTGCCGTAATTGTTCTTCGGCAGCCGATCGACGAAGCGGTACTCCTTCGGTCGCTTGAAGCGCGCGATGTTTTCGAGGCAAAGCTGCTCCAGCAGGCGCGCATCGAGGGTGCTGTCAGGCCGGCGCACGACGAACGCCACCACGCGCTCACCCCACTCCGGATCCGGCACGCCGATGACCGACACCTCCGCCACGGCCTCGTGCTGCAGCAGCACCTCCTCGACCTCGCGCGGATAGATGTTGCTGCCGCCCGAAATGATCACGTCCTTGGAGCGGTCCTTGAGCGTGAGGAAGCCGTTCTCGTCGAACGACCCGACATCGCCCGTGTGTAGCCAGCCGCCGCGCAGCGTCTGTGCCGACGCTTCCGGATTGCGCCAATAGCCCTTCATGACGCTGTCGCCCCGCGCAATGATCTCGCCGGTCTCGCCGGCCGGCAGCGGCCGATCCTCGGTATCGACCGCCCGCGCCATGACGACAGTCTGCGCTAGCCCCGCCGAACCGAGACGGTCGTCGCGGCCTTCGCGATAGGCCTGCTCTATCAGCGCCCGGCTCATGCCTGTGATGGTCATCGGCGATTCGCCCTGGCCGTAGAGCTGCGCGAGCCTGAACCCGAGCTTGCCGATGGCGGCCTTGAGGTCGGCGACGTACATCGGCGCACCGCCGAAGACGATCGCGCGCAGCCGGTCGACCGGCGCAGAGTCGACGGCGGGGTGGTCGATCAGCCGCTTCACCATCGTGGGCGCCGCGAACATCGTCGCTTGCGGCCACTTGGCGACGAGATCGAAGATCTCGGCCGGATCGAAATGCCCGCTCTCCGGGATCACCTGCGTGTTCGCCTGCGCCACGTGCGGCAGCATGTAGCAGCCCGAGCCATGCGACATCGGAGCCGCATGGATGATCGAACCGCCGGGGCATGGAGGGTCGATGTCGAGGAAATAGCTGGTTGCCATAGCCAGCAGATTGCGATGCGACAGCATGGCACCTTTCGGCCGACCAGTCGTGCCGCTGGTATAGAAGAGCCACGCGAGGTGGTCGGGCTCGGTCTGCGCCATCGCCATCGGCTCGCCGGAGGCTATCGCCGCGAAGTCCTTGCCCGCGACATCGATGACCGGAACACTTGCGCCGATCTCGGCGACCGCACTCGCAACCGCTTCGGCGAGGTCGGCGGTTACGAACACCAAACGTGCGCCGGAGTGGTCGATGATGTAGGCGAGCTCCTTCGGATGCAGCTTCGCATTGGCCGGCACTGCCGCGAGCCCGGCATGCCAGCAGGCATAAAAGAGCTCCGCATAGGCGGGCCCGTTGGTCATCACGAGCGCCACGCGGTCGCCGGGCTGCAGCGCCAACGGCGCGCGGCGTAGCGATGCTGCGATCCGTGTCACGCGGTCGTACATGCCGCGCCAGGTGGCAACCGTGCGGGCGCCGACGGCAAGCGCCGGACGTTCGGGATACGCCAGCGCCGCGCGCTGCAGATGATGGGCGAGATTCATGGGCGTTTCGAGTTTCTTGTTTTCCGCCCGTCAGTGTGGCGGGCCCAGCGCGGCGAATCAACGCCGCTCCTCGTCACGCGGGCGCCGGGCCGAGGATCGCGTAGGTCGTGGTCACATGTGCCGCAAGATCGTCGCGATCGCCCGCGCGCAGCTCGATCTCGCCGAAGGCCAGCGTCTTGCCGAGGCGCAGCACGCGCGCCTCCGCGAGCACATCGGCATTGGCGATCGGCCGCATGAAGCTGATGGTCTGGCCGACCGTGGTCATCGGGCGGAAGCCGCCGGACGCAGCCGAGACCGCGATCACCATGGCCGTGTCGGCCAAAGACATCAGCGCCTGGCCGCAGATCGTGCCGCCGACGCGTACTAGTCTGTCGCTGTAAGGAATCCGCAGGCGCGCCGACATCTTTTCGACCGCTTCGACCCTGGGCCTGAGATCGAGGAGCCACGCGGCGAAATTCTCATCGAGTATGCGGTTCGCGTGTTCGATCGTCAGCACGGACCCCCCTGCCCGAAGTTCACGCCGCCGCTGCGACCCCGTGCGCCGCACGACGCAGCGCCGCCATTGCCAGCAGGCGCGTGGAGTCCAGCGTCGGCAGCGGCGAGTTGGCCTCGCTGATGATCAGCGGGATCTCGGTGCAGCCGAGCACGACGGCATCGCAGCCCTCGTCCTTCAACCTTGCGATCACGCCCTGGAAATATGCGACGGAGTCGGGCTTGAACACGCCGTAGACGAGCTCGTCCATGATGATGCGATTCGTCTCATCGCGCTCGCTCTGATTCGGGCGAACATAGGCAAGGCCGCGGGCCGCGAGCTTCTCCGGATAGACGTCGCTGTCGACCAGCCAGCGCGTGCCGGTAATGCCGAGCCGGCGGAAACCGTGCTCCGCAGCCCGCGCGGCAACGACTTCGGCTATATGCAGCCACGGCAATGGAGAGCGCTGCTCGATATACGGCAGCGCTTGGTGGATCGTGTTGTCTGGGCAGATGAGAAAGTCGGCACCGATCCTGGCGAGCTTCTCGGCCGACGCGAGCATCACTTCGCTTACACCCCGCCAGTCGTTGCGGTAGATGTGCTTCAGGTAGTCGGCAAGCGAAGGCGTGTGCATCGACACTTCGGGATGTGCATGCGCGCCCAGCAGCGATGTGCCTTCCGTGCAGATCGTCCGGTAGCACAGCGCCGCCCCTTCCGCCGAGCAAGCGACGATGCCGATATGTCGAGGTTTGGCCGTCATGTCCGTGGCTCAGGTCTTCAGGTCGACCACAGTACCACGGTCACAGTTCGCGGGAAGCGGTCGGGCGGCTCAGCCCGTCCGACCGCTCAAGGCGCGTCAATCCTGAGCTTGCGCCTGTTGGCCGGCACGCGTGCCGGCCGAGATGAGGTTCGCCGTGAGGCTGAGCACCCGGTTGGCGTGCCGCAGCGAATTTTCCATGCTAGAGCGCATCAGCCCAAGCTGGACGCCATAGGCGTCGCCGAACGAGCGGCACTGGGCAAGCGAGCGGACGGCGCCGAGGCTGTCATCGAGCTGCTCCCGCCCCCAACTCGCCAGCTCCACGTTGAGCGCGAGGGCGCGCTGGAGCGTCTCATTACTGGTGCGCATCCAGGCCTCGAAAGCCTGCTCGCCGAGCACGGCGAACTGCCGCGAGCCGGCCTTCATGCTCTCGTGCATCCCGGCGCGGACCTGCTCGCCGGTCTTGTCAATCGCATGCCGCACGGCGTCGGCTGTTTCAACGGCCTGATTGCCGGCCTCGTCTGCGGTTTCGGCCGCGCGCGAGGCCGCGGCGCGTGATTTGGTTTGGCGACGTGCCATGGGAATGGCTCCTGATTTTTTGGGCGAACTCGGTTCAAATGATCGGGACACCAAAGAGTTCCGTGGGTCAGCGCAGCCAGTCAAGCAGGCCGAGTTCGCGAGACAGATACAGCAAGGCGCGGATCACGCCGTAAGCGCCTAGGCCGAAAACAGCAGCGATCAGGAAGACCTTGAGATGCGCGCGCATGGCCGGCGGCCGCCGGTCAGCCGCGCTTGGGGGGGTTCAGAAGCTTCAGAATTTCCTCGGGCAGCGGCTCGTTCAGAACCGTGTCGTACATGGCCTTCAGCCGGCCGTCGAGCCAGGGCTCGAACTCGGGATCCTTTTCGTCAGGCCGTTTCGGCCGCGTCGCAGGCTTGCGCTTTCGCACGCTCGACCGTTCTGCCACTCGCGCCTCCGCTCACGTGCCGGAGCTCCCCCGCCCGAAGGCCAGCCTGCGCACGCCGCTCCGCTAATTAGCAACCCGCCGATGCAATGTCCATGCAGTCCTGCCGTGCTCCTTGATGTAGGTCAGCCGAAAGCGCTGATGATCCCGAGCCCGATCAGCAGGAAGATCAAAAACAGCACAATGAATAGGCCGAACAACAGCTTCGCGACCGTCGCCGCGGCTGCGGATACGCCACGGAATCCGAGGGCGCCCGCGATCACCGCGATCACCAGGAAGACGAAGGCGAGGTAAAGCATGCCGCGCCTTAACGGCCGCGCTCCCGAGTCGTTCCCGAACGGCGGAACCCGGCTGGCCGAAAGGCGTTCGCTCCGCGCTTATACTTCCCATCCGCTGCCAGACAGCCAACGTGAAAAACTGCGAACCCAAGTTATCGATTAGGCCGAGCTTCGCTCCGGACAGTTCCCATGGATGAGGCGCCGGATGGCGCGCCGCCTTGGGTCCGGGCGATCCGCTGGACCGCTGCCGTCACCGGTATCGCCGGCGGCATCCTGCTGGCGCTTCGCATTCCTTGGAGCGGCTGGGGCTTCGTCATGTTCGCGATCTCTTCGATCGCGTGGATCGCTTCCGGCGCGATCATGCGCGTGCGCAGCCTGGTAGCGGTGAACACCGTCCTGCTGCTCACCAACCTGCTCGGCATCTACCGCTGGCTCCTGAGCTGACCGGAACCCGCCCGGCGACGCGACGTTCTGCGGGACAGCAATTACTTGAGGATTCCCATGGAAAAGCCGAAGGGGCAGCCGCCGCAGCATCAGGATCGCCGGCCCGGGCTGCAAACCGAGATGACGCCGGCGCCGGAAGGCGAGGCGCGCGAATACAAGCCGGCCGGCAAGTTGAAAGGCAAGGCGGCGATCGTGACCGGTGGCGACAGCGGCATCGGACGCGCGACCGCGATCGCCTTCGCCAAGGAAGGCGCCGATGTCGCCATCATGTATCTAGACGAACATGAAGACGCGGCCGAAACGAAGAGGCTGGTCGAGCAGGAAGGCGTACGCTGCATTGCCATCGCCGGCGATGTCGGCGACGAGAATTTCTGCCGCGAAGCCATCAAGAAGACTGTCGAAGCATTCGGCCATCTTGACATCCTGGTCAACAACGCTGCCGAGCAGCATCCGCAAGAGAGCATCGAGGACATCACGAGCGAGCAGCTCGAGCGCACCTTCCGCACCAACATTTTCTCGATGTTCTACATGACCAAGGCAGCGATGCCGCACCTGCAGCCCGGCGCCAGCATCGTCAACACGGCCTCGGTCACGGCCTATCGCGGCAATAAGCAGCTGCTCGACTATTCGTCGACCAAGGGCGCCATCGTCTCGTTCACGCGCGCGCTGTCGCAGTCGCTCGCGGAGAAGAACATCCGTGTGAATGCCGTAGCACCCGGACCGACCTGGACCCCGCTGATTCCGTCTACCTTTGACAAGGATCACGTAGCCCAGTTCGGCAAGAACACGCCGTTGGGACGCGCCGGGCAGCCGGACGAGGTTGCGCCGTGCTTCGTCTTCCTGGCCTCGGACGATTCGTCCTACATCACGGGCGAGACGCTGCACCCGAATGGCGGCGACTGGGTCGGCTCCTGAGCGCTGCCCTATTTCAGGCCGACCGCCGCGCGCGCCTTGGCGGTGATGCCTTGGCGCAGTTTGTCGATCTCCGCCCAAGGGTTGCTGCGCGCCGCCTTGAGCCGCTTCGGCACAGTTAGAACCGTGAGATCGGACGGCTTCAAGCTCGGCTTCAAGGCCGCCCATGGAATGGGCATCGCGACGGGCGCGCCGGCACGCGCCCGCGTCGAATAGGGCGCGATCGCGGTCGAGCCGCGGTCGTTACGCAGATAGTCTATGAAGATCTTGCCACGGCGTTCGCGCTTCGACATCACCGTCGTATAGGCGCCGGGCGTGTCGTGCTCCATCGCCGCCGCGAGCGCCTTGGTAAAGGCCTTCACCTCGGGCCATTCCTGCCGCGGTGCGATCGGCGCGACCACATGAAGCCCCTTACCGCCCGTCGTCTTCAGGAAGCTCTCGAGCCCGAGCTGCCGCAGGCGCTCACGCATCTCTGCGGTTGCAGCGACGACCCTCGACCAGTCCACATCGGGTGCGGGATCGAAATCAAAGATGATCCGGTCCGGCTTCTCAAGATGCTTCTCGCGCGAACCCCAGGGATGGATCTCGAGCACGCCCATCTGCACGAGCGCCACGAGCCCCGCTGCATCGTCGACCACCACGTACTCGTTCGTGCCCGATCCTTCCTCGATCTTGATGCGCCGCAGCGCAGGCGGTGCCGAGTTGCCCGGGTGCTTCTGGTAGAAGCAGGCTTTGCCCTCGCCTTCTGGGCATCGCACGAGGCTAAGCGGACGGCCGGCAAGATGCGGGAGCATCGCATCGGCGACAGCCACGTAGTACGCGGCGAGATCGCGCTTGGTCAGTCCCTGCTCAGCATAGAGGACACGCGCGGGATGCGTCAGCACGACTCCCGCGATTTCGTCGGTGCCGCCTTTGACCGCGCGCGCAGCTGGTTTCGCCGATTTGGTCACCGGCTTGGGCTTGTCCCGAGAGATAGATGGCGCTGGCTTGTCCATGCGCAACCCCTGAAAGGACGGATGCCGCAGCACACCGTCGCGCGTCCAGTTGGAATAAGCAATCTCCGCAACGAGCTGCGGCTCGACCCAATGAGCGCCGCGGCGCGCAGCCGTTGGCACCGATCGGAAGGGCATGTCCCTGCGAGCCACCCTGTTGAGCTCACGCCGCAGCTGTTTGCGAGTCGCCGAATCAAAGCCGGTGCCGACCTTGCCGGCATAGATGAACTCCTCGTCTTCGTAATAACCGAGCAGCAGCGCACCGATGCTGCCGGGCACTTTCGAATGCTCGGTGAAGCCGCCGATCACGAACTCCTGTCGCGCGGCGCATTTCGTCTTCAGCCAGTCCTCGCCACGGCCCGGCCGATACGGTGCACCGCGGCGCTTCGAAACGATTCCCTCGAGGGACAAGCCACAGGCCTTGACGTAGACGTCCTTGCCGCGTCCGTCGATGTGCTCGCTGAACGCGAGGCGGTCGGAGGAAGAGCTGGCCCGCAGCAAGGCCTTCAGCCGCGTCTTGCGCGCTTCCAACGGAAGTTTCTGCAGATCCTCGCCATCGAGGTAGAGCAGATCGAAGGCACAGAACTTCAGATCGGCCGTGCGGCCCTCGCTTAGCGCCTCCTGCAGCGCCTGGAAGCTGCTGACGCCCTTGCCGTCGGTCGCGACGATCTCCCCGTCGACGAGCGCCGTGTCGGCCTTCAGGCGGAGCTTCGCCAGCTCCGGAAAGCGCTCGGTCCAGTCCTGGCCGGTGCGGGTCAAGAAACGAGACTTCCCATCGGCGATCCGCCAGAGGACGCGGTAACCATCGAGCTTGATCTCGTGCAGCCATTCCGGCCCGTCCGGGGGCTGGTCAACAAGCGTCGGCAGCTCCGGCGGCACGAAATCGGGCAAGCCGCCGACCCCGCGCTTCTTCTTGCGCGTTGGCGCGGCCTTTGGCTGCGGCGTGGCTGCCTTAGGCCGCGCCGGCTGCTCGCCATCGCGCGTCCAAACGCGGTCGGCGCTGGCCGCGATCTGCTCCATGCTGCGGCCCGTTGCGACGCTCTTGGCCTGCCGCTCCAGGGTTTCGTCGCCGCGGCCGGGGCGCGCTTCCTCGTCGCGCTCCTTGATCAGGAGCCAGTTCTCCCGGCGTTCCGCACGCGCGCGGCCGCCCATCCGCACAAGCGTCCAGCCGCCTTTCAACTTCTTGCCGTTTAGCCTGAATTTCAGCTTGCCCGCCGCGTAACCGGCGCGAGGATCGCCGATCGGCTCCCACGTGCCACGGTCCCAGACCATCACCGTGCCGCCGCCGTACTCGCCCTGCGGGATAATTCCTTCGAAGCCGCCGTAGTCGATTGGGTGGTCCTCGACGTGAACGGCAAGCCGTTTGTCGGCGGGATCGAAGCTGGGTCCGCGCGTCACTGCCCAACTTTTCAACGTGCCGTCCAATTCGAGGCGAAAATCATAATGCAGCCGGCGGGCTGCATGCTTCTGCACGACAAAACTGTTGCCCCGTGGCGTCGGACGGCCGCCCTGCGGCTCCGACGTCTTCTTGAAATCGCGCATGGCGCGATACCGCGCCAGGTTGTCGGTGCGCCGGGTGCGCGTGCGGGCCTCTGCCATGACTCGCCAACGGCGCAGTGCCGCTTGCGTTCCGCCAAGGTTGTTCTCGCCAAGGTGAACCTTGTCTGGGGAACTGTCCAGCCACGGTTGCGTTGAACTGGATGGCAGCGTGACAAGCCTCCATCGGGATCGACAAGCAACAGGTGTGGCAATGCTTTACTGGGCAGTCATCTTCCTGATCATCGCGTTGGTGGCAGGATTGTTCGGGTTCGGCGGCGTCGCATCCACTGCGGCGAGCATCGCGCAAATCCTGTTCTTCCTGTTCGTCGTGTTCTTCGTGGTCGCCCTGGTGGCGGGGCTGATGCGCCGCGGCCGGCCTTAGGGGTATTTCGGAGGGAAAGCATGGCAGAGGAAACGAGCGGCGCCTCGCGCGGCACGCCCGCGCAAGGCGCGCCCCAAGCGATCGACCAGCTCAAAACCGACCTGCGCTCACTGCGGTCCGACTTGGAAACGGCGGCGCGCACCGTCAACCAGCTGGGTGGCGCCGCCGCTTCGGAGGCGATGCAGCAGGCGCAGGCCCAGATGCAGGAGATCCAGCACCGCATCGAGCTTTTGCTCGAGGACGCGCAGGATTACGGCGACCGCTATGCCGAGGAGCTGCGTCAATACGTGCAGCAGCGCCCCTTCCAGAGCATCCTGATCGCTATGGCGGCGGGATTCACCCTCGCCCACCTGTTCAGTCGCCGCTGACCAGCACCGCGACCGGCAGCGCGCGGAACAGGTCGGACACGCCTATCTTGCCCCCGCGCGGGCAGATGGTACGCCCTGACAGCGAGTCCGTTCGCTCGCCGTCCGGAAGCGCGATCCACGTATCTTGCCACGAGGCGGCCGAATAAGATTCCGGCGCGCCATTCGACAACTTCGCAAAGAAGCGCCCGATGACAACGGCGATCTCGCGTCCGCGGTGCCGGCGTGCGTAGGCGATGATGTGGTCCGCGCGCGCGCCGCCGCTCTCGACGGGCTTGTAGCCGCCCGATGTGAAAACGTCCGGCAACTCCTGGCGCAGGCGCAGCAGGCGATGCGTCAGTGCCAGTTTAACCTTTCCGGTCGGCCAATCTTCGAGCAGCGCCGCCCAGTCATTGTCCGCGCCGTTCAGGCCAGCATGGCGGTCCGCGAAATCGACCGGGCGGCGGTTGTCGGGATCGACGAGGCTCAGATCCCACTTCTCGCAACCTTGATATATATCCGGTATCCCCGGACAGGTGAGCTTCAGCGCCACCTGCACGAGGCTGTTGAGCATGCCAAACCGGGCGACGGTCGCCTGGAACGGCAGGAAGTCGTCGAGAAAGTCCGGCGCCTGAGCCGGATCGACCAATGTCGTGAGGAATGCCACGCATGCCTCTTCTAACGGCTCGTTCGGCCGCGCCCAGCTCGACGCCATCTTCGCCTCGCGCAGGGCCTTCACCAAGTAACCGCGCAGACGGTCCTTGAACCGCTCCAGCGCCTCACCCGGTTCGGGGCGCCTGCCGGTCCATTCCGCCGGCCAGACGCCAAGCAGCGTCTGGTACATCAGATACTCGTCGTTCCGCGACGGCGCGCGGCGGCCATCTACCTCGCTCGCACGCGCGCGATTGATCTCCACCCAGCGCTCGACCCGCGCACCCCAAGCCGGGGCCAGCTCCGAGAGCACGTCGATCCTCGCCCGCGCATCCTCGCCACGTTTGGTATCGTGCGTGGCGCTCGCAAGCATCGCGTGCGGCCAGTCTCTGACACGCGCCTCGTTGAGGCGGTGGAATGCCGCGACCGAAAGCCCGAACTGCTTCGGATCGCCGCCGACCTCGTTGAGCGAGATCAGGCGGTGATAACGGTAGAACGCGGTGTCCTCGATCGACTTTGCCGTGACGGGACCTGTGTATTGCTGGAAGCGCATCGCGAAGCGCACGACGCCGATGCGCCGGGGTATACCGAGCGGCGCCTGCCAGCGGCCGAGCAGCACATCGCGCAGGAAGTCGAAGATCTCGGGATCGGGCGCCTGCCAGCGGCTCTTGGCGCCCTTGATCGCCGTGTCGATGTCGCGCTCGTCGTCCTTCGCCACCTCGCCGCGGGTTATGTAGGTCCGGTAGACGGGAAAGCAGGCGACGATCTCCTTGAGCGCATCGCGCAGCCGGAACCGCGTGAAGTCGCGCACGCGCCAATCCTGCTCAGTGATGCGGTCGAGCTGATTGGCTAGCACGGCGAGCTCGCTCGCCAGCGCCGTGTCGATGATATGCTTCTTGCACGCATAGGCGATCTCGTCGAAATCATGCGATGTGCGCGTCATACGGTCGTAGATCTCTGACAGCGCTGCCTCGCCCGCCGGATCGACCAGCACGCCATTAACGATGTTGAGAAAGTCGTAGCCGCTGGTGCCGTGGATCGGCCAGCCGCGCCGCACGCTTTCGTGCGGAGCCAGGATCTTCTCAACCACGAGGTAGAACGGCTTGTCCTTTCCACCGTCCCCATGCGGTGCCACGCTGCGCGCGAGCGCCTGCAGCGCACGGCAGTAGGCTGCCGGATCGAACAGCCCGTCGATATGGTCGAGCCGGATGCCGTGCACCGCGCCTTCGGCGATCAGTCGCTTCAGCAGCCCATGGATCGCGGTGAACACTTTCGGATTCTCGGGCCTGATGCCGGCGAGATCGTTGATTTCGAAGAAGCGGCGGTAGTTGATTTCGTCCGCGGCGGTCCGCCAGTAGGCGATACGATAGAACTGCCGCTCCAGCAGATTGTGCAGGCGGACGAAGGTCTCCGGCTGGCCGGCCGTGCCGTTGAAGAGCGAGGCTCCTTCCTCCAGCAGGCGATTGATGGCGTCGTCGTCGGTCGTCAAACGAGAGAGGTCGGCCTTGAGTCGCGCGGCGCGGTCACGCGCCTCGCCGCTGCGGATGGCCGCGCGGCGCGTGGAGCCGATGGCGGCGAAATCGCCGGCGAACCGTTCCAGCAAATCGGCGGCGTCCGCGTCGGGTCGCGGCAGACTAACCTCGCTCAGCCGCCGCCGCATGATCGTGGCGTAGTCGCGCAGGCGGATTGGGAAGCGGTTGTCGAAATACCAGATGCTGAAGCCGCCATAGAAGCGGTCGAACTTGAGCTGCAGTTCGCCGCGCTCGAGCACCCTGCCGTACTGGTCGCCGAGTGAGGGCAGCAGAACCTTGCCGGGAAAATTGCGGCGCGAGGCCGTCCAATCGATGTCAAAGAAATCGGAGAAGGGCGACGCCTCGCCCCATTCGAGGACGTCGAGCCACCATTCATTATCCGTCTTGCCCACGCCCATGTGATTGGGCACGAAATCCACCACCTGCCCCATCCCATGCTCGCGCAGGGTGCGGCACAGGCGCGTGAAGCTCTCGGGCGTGCCGATCTCAGGGTTCAGTGCGTTGTGGTCGATGATGTCGTAGCCGTGCGTGCTGCCCGGCCTCGCCTTTAAATAGGGCGACGCGTAGATGTGCGATATGCCCAGCGCATTCAGATACGGCACGATGGCCGTCGCATCGTCGAAGGTGAAATTCTTATTGAACTGCAGGCGGTAGGTCGCCAGCGGTATGGGCGGCGGATCGCTCATGGCGCAGCGGCCGGGCGCTCAGCGCCGAGGATCCGGACACCATCGGCCACGCGTGGATCGGCCATGATCTCGTCGAGCGTCATCGGCAGCCGACGCCGCCAATTGGGATGCTCGTCGATCGTGCCGGGCAGGTTGGCCTGCTCCTCGACGCCGATCAGGTCCTCGATTCCGATCATCAGCAGGCGTGACGGCGTGCGCGCAATGAAGCGAAGAATCGCCTCAAGCGGCACCACGTCGCGGCGATGGCCGGGGCGCAGCAGGCGCTCGCGCATCAGGGCTTCGATGAGGCCGTCGATCTCTTCCCGACGCGCACGCTGCGATGCCGCGGCCTGCTTTGGATCGGGATAGGCGCCGACGCGCTCCTTCTCGGCGAGGTCGCGCTGCGACCAGAACCCCCAGATCGTCGGCAGGTCATGCGTGCCGAGCGAAACCAATGCGTCCGCGGGATAGTCGTGCGGCGGCTTGAAGCGGCCCTGCCAGTCGCGCTCGAAATACAAAAGGCAGTAAGACAGCAGGCCGGCCGCGCGCATCTTCTCCTGAAAGCCTTCCGGCAATGTGCCGAGATCCTCGCCGATGACGAGGCAGCAGTTGCGGTGGCTTTCGAGGGCGACGATGCCGATCAGGTCGTCGAATGGATACGCCACATAGGCGCCGTCGGTTGGCGGCCGCCCCTCGGGGATCCAGAACAGCCGCATCAAGCCGAGGACATGATCGATGCGCAGTGCGCCGGCGCGCCGCATGTTCGCGCGCAAGATGTCAGCAAACGGCCTGTACGCGTGCCGGCGCAGCGCTGGCACGTTGAGCGGCGGCAGGCCCCAGTTCTGTCCTTTCTGGTTGTAGAGATCGGGTGGTGCGCCGATTGTCGCGCCGCTGGCGACCAGGTGCGGCGCAGTCCAGGTATCCGCGCCGGCCGCATCCGTACCTACGGCGAGGTCGAGATACAGGCCGATCGGCAGCCCGGCCGCTCTGCCGGCCGCGACGCACGCAGCAAGCTGCGCCTGCGCTTCCCACTGCAGATAGGCGAAGAATTCGACCTCGGCTTCGTGCGCCTGAGCGAAGGCCCTGGCTTCCGACGAAGCCGGATCGCGGAGCGCTGCCGGCCACCGCCGCCAATCGCGCAAGGCGGTGTCCCGCGCGCCCATATGCTCGCGCATAGCCTGGAACAGCGCGAAGCTCTGCAGCGCCTCGCCCTGCTCCGCCCGGAACTGCGCAAGCTCGTCGCGCCGCCGCTCGCCGTCAGGCCCGCCGCGCGTGCGGAAATAGCGGTGCAAGAGGTGAAAGGCCTCGCGCTTCAATGCAGTAACCGCCGGATAATCGACCAGCTCGGCGCCACGCGCGGCATCGAGGCGCCGCCGAAACGATGGCGACTGCACGAGCGCCTGCGCCTCCTCGGAAGCACGGAACTCCGAGACCGCTTCGACATCGATATAGAGCGGATTGATGAAGCGGCGGCTGGACGGCGAGTACGGGCT
>DATAAP010000055.1:0-6571 GCA_036260035.1 Alphaproteobacteria bacterium
GCTGCCTGCGCGCGCGCAGGCGGCGCTCTATGCGGTCCGGATCGCCGCCATCGCCGCCACCGCCGCCGTGTTGCTATGGCAGGGATGGGTGCTGACCGACCGGATGTCGTTCATCGAGTACCCGGCGATGGAGATCTCGCGCGGCTTCCTATTCGCCATCCTCCCGGTCGGGATGCCGCTCCTCCTCTATTACCTAGTTCGGACGGCGATAGCGGACTACCGGTTCATCCGCAGCGGCCGCAAGGCGTTTGACAAGCCGATCTCGAGCGAGGGGCTGTGACCGCGTTCCTGGTTGTCGGCCTGCTCGTCCTGCTTGTTCTGAACGTCCCGATCGCCTTCGCGATGCTGTTGACCTCGATCCTGTATCTCCTGATACAGGGCGACGTGCCGCTCGTCGTCGTGGCGCAGCGCGTCGTGGCAGGCACGGACCAGTACCTCCTCCTCGCGATTCCTTTCTTCTTCCTGGCCGCGGAGCTGATGAACTCGGGCGGCATCATGCAGCAGCTCGTCCGGGTCGCGATGGCGATGGTCGGACACTTTCGCGGCGGGCTCGGCCATGTCAGCGTCGTGGCAAACATCCTGCTGTCGGGAATCAGCGGATCGGCTGCAGCCGACGCGGCCGGCCTCGGCAAGCTGCAGGTCGAGATGATGAAGCGCGGCGGCTACGATGTCGGCTTCGCGGCTGCGCTCGGCGCGGCCGCGGCGACGATCGGACCGGTGTTCCCGCCCAGCATCCCCTTCGTGGTCTATGGCGGGATTGCGGGCGTATCGGTTGGCGCGCTGTTCCTCGCCGGCATCGTGCCCGGGCTGCTCATGGGCGCGTTCCTGATGGCAGCGGTCTGGGTGATCGCGCGGCGCCGCAACTATCCGCTCCAGCCTTGGTCCGGCTTCCGCAGCATGGCCGTCGAGACCTGGCGCGCGACGCCGATCCTAGTCCTGCCGATCATCATTCTGGGCGGGATCTTGTCGGGCGCGTTCACGCCGACCGAGGCCGCGGTCGTGGCCGCGGCGTACGCCTTCCTCGTCGGGAAGTTCCTGCTGCGGACTCTGCGCTGGGGCGACCTCTACGGAATCCTCGTGAAGGTCGGCTCGGACAGCGCCAACCTGATGTTCATCATCGCGGCCAGCGCCCTCTACGCGTGGATCCTCGCGCGGGAGAACGTGCCGCAGGAGCTTGCCGCCGCGATGCTCTCGGTCTCGACCGAGCCGTGGGTCGTCCTCCTCCTGATCAACATCGTGCTGCTGATCCTCGGCACGGCGCTGGAGCCCGTCGTCATACTCGTGCTGGTCGTGCCGATCTTCGATCCGCTGATCAAGACTCTCGGGATCGACCCCATTCATTTTGGCGTGGTCGTGACCCTCAACCTGATGATCGGATTGCTGACTCCGCCGATGGGCTCGGTCATATTCATCATGATGGCGATCGCGAATATCTCGATGGAGAAGTTCATGCGCGAGTGCTGGCCATTCATGGCGGTGCTGACGCTGCTCCTGCTCATCATCACCTACATCCCCTGGCTCGTACTCGTCGTCCCGAATCTCTATTACGGCGGAGGCGGCGGATGAGCGGCGGCGGGAAGCTGCGCATCCTGATCACCGGCGCCAGCGGGGCGATCGGGACCACGCTGCGCGACGGGCTCGCCGGGCGTTACGACCTGCGGCTTTGCGACATCCGACCGCTGGGCGAACGCCGCCCCGGCGAGGAGCATGTCGTGGCTGACCTGGTGGATCCCGATGCGGCAAAGGCAGCGGCGCAGGGCGTCGACGCGGTCGTCCACCTCGCCGGCATCCCGCGCGAGAACAGCTGGGACAAGATCCTGCCGAACAACATCGCCGCGACTTACAATGTGTTCGAGGCGGCGCACATGGCCCGGGCGAAGCGCATCGTATTCGCGAGTTCGAACCACGTGATCGGCTACTACCGCGCCGACCGGGAGGTCGGCACAGACGTCATGCCCCGACCCGACAGCCGCTACGGCGTCAGCAAGGTGTTCGGGGAGGCGCTGGGGCGCCTCTATGCGGACAAGCACGGCTTGAGCGTCATCTGTCTCCGGATCGGCTCGTTTAGGCCGGCGCCCGAGAATGTCCGGCAGCTCGCGACCTGGATCAGCCCGCGCGACATGACCGAGCTCGTGGTCAGGTCCATCGAGGCACGCGACGTTCACTTCGCGGTGTTTTACGGCGTATCGGCCAACACACGGCGTCGCTGGCGCGACGATGCGGCGCAGGCGATCGGATACCATCCGCGTGACGATGCGGAAATCCACGCCGCACGCCTGCTGGGCCAGGCAGAAGACACTGCCTCGCCAGAGCAGGCCTTCCATGGCGGCGACTATTGCGAGCTCGAGTTCTCGGGCGACCCAGGAAAGATAGCCTGATGAGGGCGCCAACCATGCCCTTCGGCCCCACGACGAGCTGAGAAGCCGAGCCCGAAGCGGCAAGCGCCAGCCAATCGAAGAGCGCTAGGCCTCGCGATTGACGACCTGACCGGCCAGTTCGGCGTCATGGATGGGCTCGGCGCGACGGCGGGTGCGGAACGCCATCTCCGCGAGTTCCGCCGCCAGCGTGTTGGCCAGCGTGTCCGGCCGCACGCGCAGAGTCGGGCGGGCAAGGCCACCGACGGTGCCGCCGAGAATGATCGCGTTGCGGTCGCGCGTGCCGGCTGCGTCCAGAATGCGTGTCGGCAAGCCGGCGACAGTCATGCCGGCCGCCAGCCGGTCGGCGAGCCGGTCGAGATCGTGCGCGAGCACCGCGTTGACGAGGATCATGCCGTGCGGGGCGAGACGCGAGCGCGCCAGCGCAAAGAACTCCGCCGAGCAGAGATGCGACGGCACCGCATGACGGTGGTAGGCGTCGACCACAACGGCGTCGAACGACGCGGTGCTGGATGCTAGAAACGCGCGGCCGTCGCCGACATGGCAGGCGACCTCCGCCGGCAGGCCGAAGAACTTGCGCGCCAGCGCGAAGCAACCCGGATCGATGTCGACGGCAGTGACCTGCCGGCCCGCGCGCGCGAGCATCGTCGCCAGCGTGCCGCCAGCGCAGCCGAGCAGCAGGATGCTTTGCGCCCGCGCCTGATCGGCAAGGTCGTACAGGGCGTGGACGTAGCTCGCCAGGCTGACGCCGTTGCGATCCGCATGGCTGTGATACCAGCTGCCCGAGGCATAGGCGTGCGAGCCGTCGGCGCGTCCGCGCAGGATCTGCACCTCTCCGAATTCGTTCGTGCGCTCCTCAACGAGAATCATGGGTCACTCAAGGGAGAATGGCTTAGCCGATCAGAGCGGCAGCGACCGCAGGAAGGACGCACGACTTCTGGCGCCAGCCATCATGAAGGCGAGGTCGGCGCCGCCCAGAACGAAATGGACCCCCTTCCGGATGAAGTGAGCCATCATCTTTTCCTCATAGATGCCGCCGAGGCCGGCATGCTTGCCGTGCCGCCTGGCTGCATTGACGACAACGTCGTAGGCCCGGTCGAGTTTCGCATCTCCGAACTGCCCCGGAATTCCCATATCTGCTGTCAGATCGTTGGAACCGATGAGCAGCACGTCGATTCCGTCGACCGCGGCGATCGCGTCCGCATTGGCGATCGCCTGCTCCGTCTCCAGCATGACGACCAGCAGGGTCGCTGCGTCGACCTTGGCCATAGCCTGAGCGACCGGCATGGCCTCGAACCCGAGCTGCGGCAGGGCGCCCGGAATCGAGCGGTGCCCCGTCGGCGGGAACCGGCATTGGTCAGCGACGCGGCGCGCCTGTTCGGCCGTGTCGACATGCGGCACCACGATTCCGAGCGCGCCCGCATCCAAGACCCGCGTGGCGTGGTGATGTTCGTGGCCGGGGACACGCACGATCGGCGCAATGCCGACCGCAAGCGCCGCGAGGCTGATCTGCGCTGCCGTCTCGAGGTCGAGCGCGCCATGCTCCATGTCGATGAACAGCCAGTCATAGCCACAGGTCTTGGCGATCTGCGCGACATCCACGGTGCGCGACTGCCGGATGCTGAAGCCGATCGCTGCCTGGTTGGCCGCGAGCCGCTGTTTGGCGGGGTTGATGGGATCGGGCATGGCGCGTCTTCCCCCTGCTCTATTCTCTCTATTGTCCTATTGTCGCCCTCGGCGTTGGCCCAAGGGCCCAGTTCCGACGTTTCCACGGACAGTCTCTGGCGGAAGCAATGCAGTAGGTCCTCGGATCAAGCTGGAGGACGACAGTCGAAGTGCAGATGAGGCGCTCACCTCAGCTCCAACCTCACCTCGCCCAGCCCGTCGATCGTGAACACGGCGGTGTCACCGGGCGCGACAGAAACGGTGGCGACAACGCTGCCGGTGATGACGACCATGTCCTTGCGAATGGGCTTCCCGCGCTCGAGCGCGAGATTGGCCAGCCAAGCGAGCGCTTCCAGTGGCCGGTCGGCCTTGCCTTCGGCGACGGCCTTGCCGCTGATCGCGAGCCGGCCGCGGAGCGCATCGATGTCGATGCTCTTGTCGAACTTCTTCGCCGGACCGATGACGATGCCGGCGTTCCAGCAATTATCGGCGATCATCGACAGAGCGTTGGTCTCACGATAGACGGCATGGCGGTCCTCGATCAGCTCGAACGCCGGCATGATTTCTCCAACAGCTTCGCGGACATTCGAGGCCGTATAGGGTCCGCGCCCGGAGAGCTCCGTCTGCACGCGGATGGCGATCTCGCATTCGATGCGCAGATTGATGAAATCAGCGCAGGCGAGGCGCGCAGGGCTGCGGTGGATCGTGTTCGCGAAGATGCCGCCGCCGCAGGGATGGTCGATGCCCATCAGTTCCTGCATCACCTTCGTCGTGGTCGCGATCTTCATTCCGGCGACGGGCCCGCGCGACGGCGCAGCCAACGCCTGGAACGCATCTTGGATCGCGTAGGCTTCCGTGGTGTCCGCGGGCGCGAGCTCCGGGGGCAGATTGTGGTAATCGCGGCGCGCCTGGTGCGTCTCCCAGAGATACTGCGCCGCCTCGCGGGCCTTATCCAATGCAGTCGCCACTATTTGAACGTCACGCCGGCGAGCCGGATGATGCCGTCGGGATAGGGCGTGAAGCCGTCGAGCTTCGTGGCATGCGCGAAGATCCAGGGCTGGTGGTAAATCACCGTCAGCGGCTGGTCGCGCTCCAGGACCGCGAGCGCCTTGTCGTAGAGCCCCTTGCGCTCCGCCACCTCGATGCTGGTGCGGGCGGCGTTGAGCAGCGTATCGAGCTCCTGATTGCAGTAGCGCGCATCGTTTGTCGGCGCGTTGCACGTCAGCAGGAAGTGCAGATTGCCGTCGGGATCGACGCGGCCGCTCCAGCCGTAGAACGTCGCCTCGAAATTGCCCTGCCGCTGCTGCTGCAGCATGCTGATGAGCTCCACGGCCTGCAGCTTGATCTCTATGCCGACCTCCTTGGCCATTGACTGGATGACCTGCACGGCCAGCTGCCGCTCGTTGTCGCTCGGCACGAGAATCGTCAGGGTCGGGTTGGCGACGCCGGATTCCTTCACCAGCGCCTTGGCTTTCGCGACGTCGCGCGTCGGAATTGGAATCGACTGGTTATAAAACGGATTGCCGGGCGGGAAGGCTTGGTTGCCGGGGATGAAGGCGCCGGCGAAAACCACTTGGTTCACGGCATCGCGGTCGATCGCGAGGCTGAGAGCCTGGCGCAGCTTGGCGTTCGTGCCGAACGGCCCCTTTGCCGCCTCGCCATTGGCAATGTTGTAGAGAATGCCCTGATAGCCAAGGCCAGTGCCCGGCACGACCTTGAGCTTCGGGTCGCCCTTCACCGTCGGGATGTTGGTCGCCGCCAGCCGCTCGATCAAATCGAGCTGGCCGGAGCGCAGATTAGCCAACCGCACCGTCGCATCCGGGATGCCGGTGAAGGTGATGGTCTTAAAATGGTACGCGCCGGCGTTCCAGTGCTCGGCGAACTTCTCGAGCACGATGCGGTCCTGCACGATGCGCTGAACGAGCCGGTAGGGGCCGGCGCAGATCGGCTTGTTGCCGAACGCATCGCCCGCCTCGCCCACGGCCTTTGGCGACACCATCATGCCGGCACGGTCGGTGAACTGCGCCATCAGGGGTGCAAACGGTGCCGACAGGCGCAGCCGCACCGTCAGCTCGTCGACCACCTCCGCCGACGTGACCAGCCCGATCTCGCTCTTGCGGCGGCTGTCCGGCAGGGTAAGCATGCGCTCGATATTGAACTTCACCGCCTCGGCGTTGAACGGCTCGCCGTCGTGGAATTTTACGTTCGGGCGCAGCTTGAGCTCGACCGCCCTGCCGTCAGCTGCGGTCTGCCAGGACAGGGCCAGCTGCGGCACGATCTTCTGGTCGGGCGTGATGTCCACCAGCTTGTCGCACAGCGGCGACAGCACATGGCGGCCGACGAAACTGAAGTTCTTGGCGGGGTCGAGGATGTCGGGATCGTCCTGCAGGCCGATGCGCAGATCCTGCGCCGACGCGACCGAGCCGAGCGCGAACAGCGCGATGCAGGTCGAGAAAAGCTTCGATCCCATTCGACGTCTCCTGTCTTCCGGCTCAGCGGCCGAGTGCATACCCCTGCATGCCGCGCGCGTT
>DATAAP010000056.1:0-9090 GCA_036260035.1 Alphaproteobacteria bacterium
CCGAGATTCGCGTGCGCTATCCGGAGCCGGGCGACAAGGAGGAGCTGGCCGATCAGTTCAATGCCGAGGGCAGCATGCTCGACCGCGCCCGCGCGGTCGCGCACGAGGACATCCGCTATGAGGGCGCGCTCGCGCATGTCGACGAGAACCGCCGCGCGCGCGAAGAGGAGCATGAGCGCCGGCTGAAGAGCATCGAGGACGACAACCGGCTCCCGGCCGACGCCAAGGCGCTGGAGCGCGCGGAAGAGAACGGCAGATTTGAGGTCGATCTGCGCAAGTTCGAGCGGCTCCGCGATCTCGTCGAGAAGGCGCATCAGAACCGGCGTGCCGCGATCGACGCGCGGTTCGGCAATCCCAATCCTGGCGCCGACATCTTCACCGCGCAAGGCGACCCGACGCCGCCGGAAAAGCCGGGGCCGGCGCGGGCCGACAACAGGCCGATCGAGGGTGGTATCTCGGGAGGGCGCCAGGGCGGCAAGGCGGTGGCGGGCCCGACCGGGCGGCCGCCGCTCAAAGGCGGCTCGGACCAGACCGGCACCGGCGGCGTCGGCAAGCCGGAGACCTCGCAGCCGCCGGTGCTCAAGGGCAGCGTCGAAGAGAATGTCGGCCTCCCGCCGCAGCCCGGCGCGCCGCAGCAGCAGCCCTGCGGCAAGGAGTTCGACGACACGGTCATCTCCGACGACCGGTTCCTGATCGGTCTGAGCGACTCGTTCGCGCGCTGCTTCGAGCAGGACGTCGCCATGCTGCCGGTAGCGCCTGCGGCCTTTCTGGCCGCGAAGGTGCGCTGGGTCCGCGTGGCGATGAACGCGGCGACCTACTACCAGACCGCAAACGCCCTGCTCGACGACCTAAAGAAGCAGCGGCCCAACAACGAATGCGCCTACGACGTCGGCATCTGGTACGGGCAGGTGCTCTGCGACGGGCGAGACCTCGCCTACAACCCCGTGCGCCATGTCGGGCGCGAAGGGCCACCGCCTGCGCCTGACGAGCGCCTGCCGTTCCCGCATCGCACGCCGGGTGCTGCTAACGAAACGCCGAGGCCGACAGTGCAGGCCGAACCGCCGTCGCGCCAAGCGCAGCCGGCGAACGAAACGGCGGACGCAGCGCGCCAGCGCACCGATGCGGAGGCGCAGGCCCGCGCCGAGCGGCAGCGTCAGGCGGAGCGCCAGGCCCAGGATCCGCGCGGCACGGACGAGCGGCAGCGGCGCGCGCCGCAGCAGGAGAACCGCTCGCCGCAGCAGCGCGAGCAAGATGCGCAGCGCGCCGCCGAACAGCGCCGCGCCCAGCAGCAGCATGAGCAGTCGGCGCGCCGCGAGGCGGACCGCCGTGCGCAGGAGCAGCAGCAGGCACGGGAAGAGCGCCGGCCCGCCGACCGGCGCGTCCAGGAGCAGCAGCGCCAGCAGGACCGAAGGGCCGCGCAGGAGCAGCGCGCGGAGGAGATGCGGCGCCAGGCGGACCACCGGCGGCAGGTGGATGACGAGCAGCGCCGTCAGCAGCAACGTGCGCAAGTCGAGAAAGTCGCGCGCGAACCGCAGCGCGATCCACGGGCGGGGGCGGAGTCTCGCGGGCGACAGGATCCGCGCGCCCGCGAAGCCGAGATGCGGCGGCAGCACGAGGCGCAGAACCGCCGCGAGCAGGCTCAGACACCGAACCGCGACGCGCCGCTGCAGGGCGGCGTTACGAAGACCGCGCCGATGACCACCGGCCCGTCGAGCGCCGAGACCGGCCGCGCAGCGACACCGCCGCGCGCTTCGAACGACAATGCGCCTGATAACGATCCGCTGCGGCAGATCCTCGCCGGCTACGGCATGCCGGCGCAGGGCGCCTCCACCGGAGGCGCTACCCGCGGGACGGAAGGCGCGAGCGGCCCATCAACGCCTTCGGGCCGCTCGCCATCGCCGGCACCTCCGGGCGTAGAGATGAGCCCCTATGGCGACCTGACAGCCGACGAGCTTGCGAAGCTGAAGGAGGCCGCTGCCGAGAGCGGCTTTCCGATAGATGTGGTCGGCAGCGTCGCAAAGGGCCGGCGGCGCTTCGGCGACGGACCGATCGGTAAGGACGCGGACCAGGTCAGTGACCTCGATATCCTCCTCCATCCCGATGCTGATCTGAAGACCGGAGGTCGCGCCAGCGATGCGGTCTACGCGCGGTTCCCAAAAGGGGACAAGGTCGACACCATCATCGTCGGCGAGCCGCGCGCCAATACGCCGCGCATCCGCATCGAGCCGAACGGCACCGTGACGGCCTACGGCGACGTGCCCATCCGCAAGAACTGACGCGCCGGCCGCTCGTAAGCGAGAGGCCGGCGCCGATCGTCAAGTGATGTGCGCGCCGCGCGTCTCCACGAACACGGCGTAGAGCGACTGGCTACCGGTCATGAACAGGCGGTTGCGCTTGCTGCCGCCGAAGCAGACGTTCGAGCAGATCTCGGGCAGGCGGATCTGGCCAATGCGCGTGCCGCCCGGATCGAAGATGTGCACTCCGTCATACCCGTCGCCGACCCAGCCCGCGCTTGCCCAGACATTGCCGTCCTCGTCGGCACGGATGCCGTCGGCGAACCCCGACTTGCCGTTGAGCTCCATGCTCGCGAAGGTGCGCGGGTTCTTCAGCCGCGGCCCGTCGACGTCGAAGCCCCAGATGATGTTCTTCGCCTCGGGATAGTGCGAGGCGCCGGTGTCCGCGACATAGAGCTTCGTGTAGTCGGGCGAGAAGCACAGGCCGTTAGGTTTGAACGGCTGGTCCGCCACCTTCTCGAGCCGGCCGCTCTGCGCGTCGATGCGGTAGATCGCTTCCTTCTGGAAGGGCTGCACGGAGTTCTTCGACTCGGGCACGCGATTGCCTTCGTAGTCCATCAGCGCGCCGTAGCCCGGGTCGGTGAACCAGATGCTCCCGTCATTGGGATGCACGACCGCGTCGTTGGGCGCATTGAGCGACTTGCCCTCGAACGAGCTGGCCAGCACGGTGACCTTACCGTCGTGCTCGTAGCGGACGACGCGGCGATTGCCGTGCTCGCAGGCGATCTGGCGGCCTTGGAAGTCGAATGTATTGCCGTTGCTGTTGCCGGCCGGGCTGCGGAAGCGGCGTGAGACATGGCCGTCCTCCTCGATCCAGCGCAGCTGCTCGTCGGCGGGGATGTCGCTCCAAAGGAGGTAGCGCCCTACGGTGTTCCACGCCGGCCCTTCCGCCCACATGGTGCCGCGATAGAGGCGCACGATCGGCGTATTGCCAAGCTTGTAGCGGAACTTCTTGTCGAGCTGGACGACATCGGGCTCTGGATAACGCGTCGGCTCCGAACCCTGCTCGAAGTTCCGTGCAAAAACGTCCTGCGCCATGGCCGTGGTCGCGGCAAGCGCCGCTGCGGCACGCAGGAAGCCGCGACGGCCGACAGAGGTCTCAGACCGCGGCGACGCGGCCCTCGGCGCGAGATCGATGAATCGGTGCTGCTGCACGCGCATGGGCTTTCCTCCTCTGGCTTGTTGCCGCGCGCCGGCGGGCCGCCGCGCGGTCTTCGTTGTCCCCCCGCGCCGTCATTGTGCAAGCCGCACGCTGGGCGTGCAATTCGACCTAGGGATTACGCGCGTCCGCCGTGCTCACGGACCGGTTCTCGCGGCGTTCGCGCTCGTGCGATGATGTGCCCGTCACGGATGGGAGGCTGGCCATGAAGATCGATGGGCATTGCCATTGCGGCGCAATCGCCTACGAAGCGGAGACCGATCCCGACAAGGCGAGCATCTGCCATTGCACGGATTGCCAGACCTTGTCCGGCTCGGCGTTCCGAACGGTCATCGCCACGCGCGAGGGCAGCTTCCGGCTGCTGTCAGGCAATCCGAGGATCTACGTCAAGACCGCCGAGAGCGGAGCGCCGCGGCAGCAGGCCTTCTGCCCCAATTGCGGCACGCCGATCTATTCAACGTCCGTCGGCGACGCGCCGAAGGTCCATTTCATCCGTCTGGGTACGGTGCGGCAGCGCCGCGAGCTGATGCCGCAGACACAAATCTGGTCGCGCTCGGCGATGCCTTGGCTCGGGCAGCTCGGCGCGATACGCGCAGTCGAAAAGCAGTAGCGCTCCGTCTCAGGAGGCCGCGGTCGTCGGATCGATCATCTTCCTGACCTCGGTGATCTTCGTCGCCGGGAACCCGCTGATCTCCGCATGCTTGCGGATGATCGCCTCGTTCTTCGCCAGATAGACGCAGAACGTCTTGTTGTCGGCGACGAAGCTCTCGACCCACTGGATGTCGGGGCCGAGCTGGCCGAGCACCTCGTTCGATTTGGCGGCGGCCCCGCTGAGCTGCTCGCGCTCGAACGTGCCGACCTTTGGGATGTCGCGCTCGATGATGAAGCGGCGCAAAGCCATCGCATTCCTCCCTGCGTGATTTTCGAGGAACGCTTCCGACGCTACGCCTTCTCTCGGCGTTTGACAAATTCGCGCATGGCTAGGGATGCGCCGGACGCTCCGCACTGCCGGCCATGCGGCGCAGGCGGAAGGCCAGGATCAATAGCGCCGCGCCGAATACGATCGCATAGACGCCGATCGTCCAGATCAGGCCGATCAGGCCAATGCCGGGGAACACGGCAACATAGATACCGAGCAGCACCGACAGCACGCCGGTGAGACCAAGCAGCCATTCGCCTTCGATCTCGCGGCGCAGGCGGATCGCGGCGGCGATCTCGATGACGCCGGTGATCAGGGCCCACAGGGCGAAGAGATAGATGAAAGCGATCGCCGCTGCCTGCGGCAGGAACACCGCGATCAGCCCCGCGGTGATATCGGCGATGCCTTCGACGATCAGCGCGCCCCAGCGCTCGTGGCGGCGCGCGGCGCGCACGCCCGAGACGATCGCGAATACGCCGTCGGCGACTGCATAGATGCCGAACAGCAGGATCAGCGCGCCGAGTGTGACCCTCGGCATGGCGAGGGCGAGCACGCCGAACAGGATGCCGAAGGCGCCGCGCAGCGCAACCGCCCACCAGTTCTGCGCCAGCAGCGAAAGCATCGGTCCTCCTTCGCTTCAGCTTCCGGCCGCGCGCGCCGGCTCGAGAGCGGCAAGCGGCAATGGCATACGCAGCCGCACGATCTGGCTCGTATGATTGGGACCGACGATCTCGAGCGATTCGAGCCCGCCGAGGCCCACCTCCGCCCACAGCTCGCGTGGGCTTTCGATCACGTGGTCGATGCCGTCGAGGGCGATCTCGATCGCGTCGGCGCGCGGATCATAATTGAGCCCGAACAGGCCGATCCATTTCTCCTCGATCCGGCAGCGCAGGGCGAGATAGCCGACCTCCGCTTCGCTGCCGCTGTCGACGAGACTGTGGGTGAGATTTACCAGGAACTCGCGCCAATGCGCCTTCTCGATTTTGCGTGTCGCCATGATCGTGGTCTGTGGCAGCTTGGCCGCGCAACACTGCGACGGCGTTGACGGGTGCAACGCACAAAGCGGCGCATTGGTCCCGGGTGCCGCGGATTCGCCGAAACATTCGCTCCAACCCGCCGTTGGCTTGGATGGAGGTGGTTTTATGGAGCAGGACGAAGCGAAGCCGGGCACGAAGCCTGACGCAGCGAAGCTGAAAGAGGACGTCCCAGAAGGCGCCGTGCGGTCGGACACGAATCGACCGCAGGATGCGGAGAAGGTGGAAATTTCCGGCGCGCGCAGCGAGCGAGAAGGGCTGCCGCCGCCCAAGGGGCCGCTGGAGGACGAGGATCGCGGCGGCCGCCGCCTCGGGCACGTGCCCAGTCCGACGCCAACCTAACAACCATTCTCACGGCTGATCTGCACAAAGATCTGCCCGGTCAGGCCGCATGGACTGGTGCCGCTGCGGTTCTCGGCCAAGCAGCCTTCGCCCGCAGAAAGCGTCGTGTCGCGGAACACGGCGCGGACGGTGCCCGCATCCCGCACCCACACCCTCACGCTCTGCGCCTGATACCCGGTCGGCGCCTGGCGCGGGATCTCGCAGGCCCGCGTCGGCGCGCCGAGCTCGGCCTCGAGCGCTGCCACCACGTCGCGGAACACGCCGAGCACGGCGCCGTGGCGCGGCCGCTCGAAATGGATGCGGCGCAAGCCCCGGCCGGCCTTGTCCATCTGGAAGTAGACGGCGAAGTCATGACCGCCGAGCGTGACGTCGCGCAGCACGACGCGCGTCTCCGCGTCACCGTATTCGATCGGGCGATCGAGGACGGTTGCGCGCTTGCCGAACTCGCGCGCGAGGGCGGCATCGCTCTCGCCCCATTGCACGCGCCGCCACACCTCGCCGATCGAAGCGTGTGCGGCGGCGGGAAGCAAGGTCAGGAGCGCGGCGAGAGCGAGGCGCATGGGCGCGACAGTGCCTTCAGGCATGAAGGATCGTAGCAGCAGCCGGAACCGGCTGCGCAGGCGGAAAGGCTTGAACTGTGACCTCAGGTCAAACCCAAGGACGACGTCCTTCCTTTTCTGAGAGCATTTCTCGAGTAGACGGCGCCTCACCCCGGCTTCACCTCGATCTTCTTCGTCTTGCGCTCGGTGTCCGCGGCGGCCGGCAAGGTCACGGTGAGCACGCCGTTCCTGAACTGCGCCGAGACCTTGGCCTCGTCGACTTCGATCGGCAGCGGGATGGTGCGCATGAAGCTGCCGAAGCTGCGCTCGCTCATGAACCAGCCTTCGCCCTTCTCCTCCTTTTCCTGCTTCTTCTCGCCGCGGATCGTCAGCGCGTTCTCGGCGAGGCTGACCTCGACGTTCTTCTCGTCGATGCCTGGCAGCTCGGCCGTGACCTCCACGCCCTTGTCGGTCTGCTTCACGTTGACCGCGGGAGCGAAGCCGACCTCGGCCGCGTACGGCCCGCCCCCCACACCGCGGAATTCGTCGAACAGCCGGTCCATCTCGCGCCGCATCGTGCTGAACGGATCGTTGCCGAACGATGGCAGGCCGCGCCGGCCGAACATGGTGGGAATGGCCATGGTGCTCCTCCTTGCTAGATCATGTTGAGAGCCGACATGTAGTCCCGCGCCGCGCGCGCTTCCTGTCCCCTTCCGGGGTAGCCGATGCGGCGAGGTCGACGGAACCGCTGCGCTGCGCTGCTTGTTCTGTCGGAGCAACCGACGGAGAGGCCCATGCGCAGCATCGACCGAAACTACCAGCGCGGCGTCCGCGATCGCCGCCGCCTCTCGCAGGCCTTCCGCCCCGGTGGGCAGACCGAGTTATATCGGTACAGCGCACCACGGCCGCGGCGTGCCGGCGGCTGGCTGAACGTGGCCCTCGCGACCGCAGCGGCGCTCGGGGTCACGGCGCTTTTCAACGCGGCCGCAGCGCGGCGGGCGGAGCGGAGCAACCCGCCGCAGGGCCGCTTCGTCACGGTCGAAGGCGTGCGGCTGCACTATCTCGAGCAGGGCAGCGGCGAGACAGTGGTGTTCCTGCACGGCAACGGCGCGATGGCCGAGGACTGGATCATCAGCGACGTGATGGCGCGTGCAGTGGCGGCCGGGTTCCGCGCCATCGCCTTCGACCGCCCCGGCTTCGGCTGGAGCGAGCGGCCGCGCGGCCGCGACTTCTCGCCGGAAGCGCAGGCGCGCCTGATCGCGGGCGCGTGCCGCAAGCTCGAACTCGAACGGCCGATCATCGTGGCGCAGTCCTGGGGCACGATGGTGGCGGCAGCACTGGCGCTAGACTTTGCGAGCGAGGTGCGCGGGCTGGTGCTGATCGGCGGGTACTATTTCCCGACCGCACGTGGCGACGTCCTGTTCTTCTCGCCGCCGGCCATCCCGATCATCGGCGACATCATGCGTTATACGATCTCGCCACTGGCCGGGCACCTGATCGCGCCGCTGCTCTACAAGAAGATTTTCGCACCCCGCCCCGTGCCGTGGCGCTTCAGCGACCAGTTCCCGCTGTCGATGGCGCTGCGGCCGTCGCAAATCCGTGCTGCAGCCGCTGATACGGCGCTGATGATCCCTGCCGCCGCGCGCCTGCGCAGCCGCTACTTCGCGCTCGGCGTACCGGTGGTGCTGATGGCGGGTACAGGCGACCGCATTGCAGATCCAGGCCGGCAGACCATGCATCTGCACCGCCAGCTGCCCAACAGCGTGCTCAACATGGTGCCCGGTGGCGGGCACATGCTGCACCACCTGGTGCCGCAGCAGGTCGTGGAGGCGATCCGCTCGGTGAGTCGCGCGGAGGGGCAGAAGCCCGCCCTCGCGGTCGCGGATAACGAGCTCGCCGATATCGCGACGCCTTCCTAAGCCACGCCCGCGGCGCGACCCTCATCCGGCCCTCTCCAGCAGGCGGGAAAGGGTCCCGGCATGATCCGGCCGCACCGGCTCCCGATGTCGGAAGAGGAGCACGGAAGGGTGCTCAACCCGCGCTCCTTCCCCCGATCGCGGAAGAAGGCGGGGGATGAGGGTCACGCTGCGGGCGCACCCGCGCGGGCGCCGGAGGCCGCCCGCGCAGGCTCGGGCGTCACGCCGCCTTGCTGGTGATCTGCTTGCGCGGCGAGGCCGTCGTCTCGATCTGGATCGTACGCGGCTTCATCGCCTCGGGCAGTTCGCGCGCGAGTTCGATCGTCAGCAGGCCGTTGACGAGCTTGGCGCCCGTGACCTTGACGTAGTCGGCGAGCTGGAAGCGATGCTGGAACGGCCGGGCGGCGATGCCCTGCCACAGCACCTCGCTCTGCTCCTGCTCGCTCTTCTTGCGCGCACCGCCGACGATCAGCATGTTCTCGCGCTGCGTCACCGTAAGCTCATCGGGCTCGAAGCCCGCGACCGCGAGCGTCACGCGATAGGCGTCCTCGCCGGTCACCTCGATGTTGTACGGCGGATAGGATTCATTCGCCTGCAGCGCGAAGTTCATGACCTCGTCGAGACGATCGAAGCCGATCGTCGAGCGCAACAGCGTCGGAAAATCGAACGTCATTTCCATGTCCTCCTCTGATGAGCAACCTGGAAAATGCCCGCCGGAACCCCGGCGGGCGGGTTCCTGCCGGGCCCCGCTCGGGAGCGCCCGGCGCATGTCTAGTTAGAAAGCCGCTTGTCGACGTCAAGGGCCCGCGGCCGCATCGCCGCTTGGGGCGGCGCCACGACGACGAAAGGCAGCCCGGCGCGCCTGGCGAAGCGTTCGGCGCTGGCGC
>DATAAP010000057.1:0-2981 GCA_036260035.1 Alphaproteobacteria bacterium
GAAGTGGGCCGCATCAAAGCGAGCGGGGCGGCCCAAGAGCTGCTGGCGTCGGACGACATCCGCAAGGCTTACGTCGGGGTGTGATCGTGGGCGAACTCTTCGATATCTTCCTGCTCGAGACGATCCTCAACGGCATCTTGCTGGGCGGCGTGCTGGCGCTGCTGGCGCTCGGGCTGAACCTGATCTTCGGCGTTATCGACGTAGTGTGGATCTGTTATGCCGAGCTGATCATGATCGGCATGTACACGGTCTACTACCTTTACGTCGTCTACCAGGTGCCGCTGGTGCTCGCCTGCCTGGTGGCGATCGTGCTGGTCGCGGGCTGCGGCGCACTCCTGCACCAGTTTGTGATCCGGCCGGTGCTTGCGGCCGAGCCGATTAACCAGCTGCTGGTCACCGGCGGCGTGCTGTTCTTCATGCAGGCGGCGGCGACGCTTGCCTTCGGCGTCGATTTCCGCAATCTCGGCCTGCGCATGCCAGTGATCGAGGTGAGCGAGATGTACTTCAGTTTCGCGCGCATCCTCGCCTTTGTCGCGGCGCTCGGAGGCATGGTGGCGCTTTATCTGTTCCTGACGCGCACCTTCATCGGCACCGCCGTCCGCGCGATCAGCCAGGATCGCGCGATCATGCCGCTGATGGGCGTGAGCCCGAACCGCATCTATCTGGTCACCAGCGCCATTGGCGGGGCGCTCGCAGGGCTCGGCGCCTGCCTACTGGTGTTGCAATACGACGTGCACCCTGCGATCGGCCTCACCTTCGGGCCGATCACCTTCATGATCTGCGTGCTCGGCGGGCTCGGCAACATGATCGGTGGCTTCGTGGCCGCCTTCATTTTTGCGCAGTTCATCTCCGTCGGCGGCTTCTTCTTCCACCTCGAATGGGGCTACGCCATCGCGTTCCTATTCTTTATCGCGATGATGTTCTGGAAGCCGCGCGGCCTGTTCACTCGGACGGATTGAGTCATGAAGAACTGGCGCTGGATCGGCCTCGCCGCCTTGCTGCTCCTGCCGTGGCTCGGCCTCGGCAATTATGTGCTGCACATCGCTATCCTCGTACTGCTGTGGGCGTATGTGTACACGGCCTGGGCGATGATGGGCCGCTTCGGCCTGGTCAGCCTCGGCCATGGCGCCTTCACGGCAATTGGCGCCTACGGCACGACCCTGCTGTGGAACGCGGCGGGCATGTCGCCCTGGATCGGCATTCCGCTTTCCGTGGCGCTGGCGATGGTCGCAGCCGTGGTGATCGGCTGGCCGTGCTTCCGCTTCCGCATCGTCGGCCATTATTTCGCGCTGGTGACACTGGCGCTGAGTGAAGTCGTGCGGCTGATCATCATTGCGCTGCGCGACTATACCGGCGGCTCGCTGGGCATGACCCCGAACTCGGCGCTGACGCAGGGGCCGGTTTCGCTCTATGCGCTGCAATTCGCCGACAAGACGGTCTGGTACTATATCGTGCTGGCTGTTTGGGTCATGGGCCTCGTCGTCTGGCAGCGCGTCGACCGCTCGATGGCGCGCATGGCGCTCGAAGCCATCAGCGACCAGGAGGACGCCGCCGCGTCGGTCGGCGTCGACGTGACGCGGACGAAGCTGCAGATCGCCGTGCTGAGCGCGGCGCTGGCTGCATTCGGCGGCGCGCTGTTCGGCCAGTACCAGCTCTATGTCAACCCTGATATCGTTGGCGGCATCGGCCTGTCATTGCAGATCGTCTTCGCCTCGATCGCCGGCGGCATGTTTGTGCAGCTTGGCCCCACTGTGGGCGCGATCTTCACCCTGCTGCTGACGGAGATCTTGCGCGTCGCGATCGGGCACGACGTGCACGGGCTCGACACGACGATCTACGGCCTCATGCTCGTCGTGTTCATCATCTTCATGCCTAAGGGCATTGTCGGCACGGCGCAGGAGATGTGGCAGCGGCGCGGACAGCCCGCGCGAAAGCCCGCATGAGGCGCTTCAAGGTCGGCCTGATCGGCGCCGGCGCCATTGGACGCGACGTCGTCGCGTTGCTGCGGCGCAATCTCGAGAAGTCGGTCGAGGTGCCGATTGTGCTCGCGCGCAGCGCGCGCCCCTCGCAGGACCCGCCGGTTACCGACGACATTGAGGCATTTCTCGATCATCAACTCGATGCGGTCATCGAAGGGGCAGGGCATGCCGCTCTGATTACGCATGGCGAACGGATCCTCGATGCTGGCGCTGATTTAGTGGTCACCTCCTCCGGCGCGTTCGCGGCCGATAGCGCACTGCTGGAGCGTCTGGCCAAGGCGGCGCAGCGCAATTTCCGGAAGGTTCTGCTCGCTTCGGCAGGGATCGGCGCGGTCGACATCCTCGCGGGCGCTGCCGAAGGCGGGCTCGACCGCGTGACGATTACTGTCCGCAAGGACCCGAGCGCTTGGTACGGCACGCCGGCGGAGCAGAAGGTCGATCTCGCGCGGCTGAACGAACCGAGCATTGTCTTCAATGGCAGCGTACGGGAAGGGGCGGCGCTCTATCCCAAGAATGTAAACATTTCCGCGACAGTGGCGCTGGCGGGCATCGGCCTCGACCGCACGCATCTGGTGATCGTCGCAGACCCGGCCATCGCCAGCCATATCGTCGAGGTCGAAGCGGAAGGTGTGTTCGGCAAGTTCCGCTTCGTCGAGGATGTCGCGATTAGCGAGAGCAACCCCAAGACGGGCAAGCTGGTCGCCATGGCGGTGGTGAAGACTATCCGCAATCTGGCAAGACCGGTCGTCATCGGAGCGTGAGATGGACAAGGAAGGCCTGGCTGCACTCGATGCGTCGATCCGCAACCGGGCGCTGTTCTACAAGGCGATCTATGACGAGATGCGCGCCGAGCTGGGCGAGACGCGCGCAACCGACCTGCTGCGCCGCGCGATCTACAAGCGCGGCCTGGAGATCGGCAAGCCGTTCGCGCGCTTTGCGCCTGAGGACTTCGAAGGCCTGAAGGAAGCGTTCCTCGCCTTCGTTCCGGGCGGCGATGCCGTG